>JAAYUJ010000489.1 GCA_012517775.1 Deltaproteobacteria bacterium | reverse complement strand
GATGTCGCCGAATTGGTCCCTCGAAAAAGAGGAAGGGAAGGGATTGCCGCGAGGAGAAGGAATGGAGGAATCGGTTCAGAAAATCTTCATCTATGGGAAAAGCGAAGTAGCCGTCATCTGCCAGGCTTGTGGAAAAGTCAGACGGCTTCAAGCCTCCGATATCGAGCAGATCAATCATATCGTCCGCGTCCAATGCGTTTGCGGTGCCAGATTCAATGTTCTCTTCGAAAAAAGGATTCATTACCGCAAGGTGACACACCTCGAAGGTCGTTACGCGATCAAGCTCGACCCGGATGAGTGTCTTTGCCTTCTTGTCGTCGAGAATCTCTCAAGGAACGGCATTGGTTTCAAGACTATCGGCAACTACGACATCAAAGAGGGTGATGTCCTCAGTGTTCAATTCTCACTGGACAATGAAAAAAGGACGATGATCAAGAGCAACATTACGGTAAAAAGTGTCAACGGGAAATACATAGGAGGCGAATTCCACGCATTGGATGAGCATGCGAAAAAGGAGCTCGGATTCTACCTTCTTCCCTGAAGAGAATTATGCACAAAGTTGTCACGACTTGCCGTTTTTTGTCACCTGACTGCCACTGTTTGGAATTCCCTTGAATTGCCCCTGGTCGAATCAGGCCATCTGTGCGAACTCATCGGTCACGTTAATTTCACGAAATATCAACAATCATGCGCCTGGATTTCGTTATACAGGCTCACAGAGCACTTTTCCATGAGAGTCCTGCAGAGTGGCTGTGCTTGCTTCCTCCCATGATTGGCATGCTGCTTGCTCACTGCCTGTCTCCGAGGAAGGAGCAGGATATGATGCGATCATTGCAGATTTTCCTTGGATTGGTAATTGGTTGTGTCGGGTTCCTCCGGATCTCCGAGAGTCCCGAGCAGGGGTCCACTGCTCTACTTGTGGGAGGATTCCTGATCTTGGCAGGCATTGACCATCTCTTCGAGATCCACAACAAATAGCCGAATTCCCTGTCTCCCGCCGGCATGCCGCATTTCAGGCACCAGTGATCATCGCAGGCACAGCGGGAGCTCCAGGTAGCGGCTTGTCCCCCGCGTACCCATACAATCGCCTCAATACTTCCAGCCTTCGGCCATGCCTGTTTCCCTTTCATTTTGCCTTTGCCTTTCCTGTTCCCATGACATAATGCTGGTTCATACTGGCTTGAATCGCAAGAATGATCCCGATGAGGTGTGGAGATGCCGAAAGCATTAGCAGTTGTTTCCCTTATTGCCGTAACCCTCGTTTCGTGCGCAACAGCCCCAAAGCAAGTCCCTGAGTCACAAGTGAGATTTGAGGAAGCGAGCTCACTCCTGACGTCCATGCAGGACAAATTCAGGGCAGTCTATGGGGACGTTGGAGATGTCATGGAGCGAATCGCCGTCCTTTATGCCCATCCGGGTTGGGTGGAAATGGAACAGATCATCCGCTCATCAACGGCAAACACAGACACATCCTCCGAGGACATCGCTCTGAAACCTGATACGGGAGAAGCGCTCGATCGATGGACTGACAAATGGGGTGAGAGCGGGGAGGACAAGTATTTAGAGTACTTGAATCTGGTGGAACAGTGCACCTTTCTGGAAGTGAGACGACTGGCCCTCAGGATGAAGCTCAGGTCCGTCGAGATAAAACTGGTCCATGCTCTCGCCACGGAAACCGCGTCAGGAAGAGGATCGCAACACTGCGGCATCCAAAAAGCTCTCGACGAACTGGAAGACCTCGAGAAACAGATCAACGCCTACACCATCAATGATCTGGGCCTCTATGAACCGGCGGTTTCGGCCAGTCTCTAATGAACCCTCGGGCAATCCGGAAAGATGGAAAACGCAGGACTCGCCTCAGAGACGGCAAAGCCTGCAAAGCTCTTACCTGCGTGGTTCTCAGCAGTCGCTGCGCACTGAGCGTGGATTTTCCTCAATAACCAGAGGTGAAAAGACATGCGTGGCTGTTTACTGGTTCTTGCGTTTTGTCTGGCTGCAATCATGAGTTCTCTTTCGGCGGGGGCGGAAGTTCCCGATACATCGTTCATCCCGCCAGAGCTTGAACAGTGGAAGCCTTGGGTGCTTCACGGTCATGAGGAACATTTTTGCCCATCAAGATTCGATCAGGGACACGCACCGCAGTGCCGATGGCCGTCTCGGCTGAAGCTCGAGCTCGACTCCTCGGGAGGAAGATTTGCCCAGGAATGGTTGGTTTACGTGAAATCCTGGGTGGAGTTACCCGGAGGGCCGACTCAGTGGCCGAAAGATGTGAAGGTGGACGGCCTGAACGTTCCGGTCCTACGGCGCAAGGGTTCACCGGTCGTTTTTCTCAAACCCGGAAAGCACTCCATCCTGGGAGCGTTTTCCTGGCAGGAGCTGCCCGAGACATTGGCCGTTCCTCCCTCGAGCGGGCTCGTGACGCTTTCCGTTGATGGTAAAGTGTTAGCCCACCCCGGTTTTACGCAGGATGGACGACTTTGGCTTCAGAAGCGGACCGCCGGCCTCGATGAAGAAGACCGGATCGAGGTGCGCATATACCGACTCATCGATGATTCCATCCCCATGCAGGTCACGAGTCTGCTGAAGGTGAGCATATCGGGCAGAGCGCGGGAGATTCGCATCGACGGCGCACTGCTGGAAGGCTCCATCCCCATGAGGATCGAAAGCCCCATACCGGCACGCCTGGGATCTGCGGGGGAAGTCCTGCTCCAGGGGCGTGCGGGACGATTCGACGTGACGATTGTCTCCCGTTTTGCGGGACCCGTGGAGCGAATCGGGCCGGCGGGTGCTCCATTCGGTCCGGAGATCTGGGCATTTCAGGGCCAGACTTCCCTCAGACTCGTCCAGATTGAAGGGATTTCGGCCATCGATCCCAAGCAGACGGAAGTTCCGCCTGAATGGTCGTCTCTTTCCACCTATATTGTGCAGCCGGGTTCCGTCATGACATTCAAAGTATTGCGGCGGGGCGATCCGGATCCGGCGCCGGATCGACTCAACCTTAAACGAGACTGGTGGCTGGATTTTGATGGGAAAGGCTTTACCATCCGGGATCAGATTGACGGAACCCTGAGCCGCCAATGGTATCTGGCCATGAATCCCCCTGTTCAGCTCGGGCGCGTATCGGTCGATGGAACTGATCAGCTCATCACGGAGCAGGGGCCGGAGAAGAAGGCGGGTATCGAACTGCGCCGTGGGGAGCTCCACCTGTTGGCCGAATCCCGATATGAAACGGCGCAGGGAACACTGCCCGCCGTCGGTTGGGACCATGATTTCCAGAGCCTGACCGGTATACTGAATCTGCCCCCTGGCTGGAGGCTGTTGACGGCCGGCGGGGTAGACGTGGTTCCCGGAACGTGGCTCCAACGCTGGACGCTCCTGGATCTCTTTCTGGTTCTCGTCGCTTCCCTGGCAGCGGCAAAGCTCTGGAACCTTCGGCTCGGAGCACTGGCACTTGTTACCCTTGGTCTCATTTACCATGAGCCCGGGGCACCCCGGCAGGTGTGGCTGCACCTGCTGGCGGCCGTAGCTCTGCTCCGTGTCCTGCCCGATGGACGGCTGCGCTGCTGGATGAACCTGTATCGATGGAGCGCCTTGGTGGTCCTCCTGATTCTCGCCATCCCATTCATGGTGCAGCAGGTTCGCGGAGGGATCTATCCCCAGCTCGAGCCGATACAGAGCACGCCTTCACCATTGCTGGATGCGGTGATGGGGCTGAGGTCCTCTCCGCCGGCGCCCGAGATGGTGGCACCGACGGAGGTCCATGAGCAGAAAGCAATGCCAGGGACTCTTTCGGATGAGTACGTCTTTAGAAAAGGTCTGAAGTCCGACCGGGAGGCCTTATCCCAGAAGTCATGGCTGGTTCAGGATCCAAAAGCAGTGATACAGACTGGACCGGGACTTCCCAGATGGAGCTGGCGCCAGATTCCCCTCCGCTGGAACGGCCCTGTTTCGAAGCAACATGAGGTGACCCTGTGGCTTCTGTCCCCCGCCACAAACCTGGTGCTTGCTCTGTTGCGTGTCTTTCTCCTTGCTTTTCTGGTCGTTTCCCTCATGGACTGGCGGATGTTGAGCGATCGCTGGCTGAAGCCCCGTATTACCACCACCGCCCTCTTCCTCCTGGCGTTTGCCGCGGGATGGCCGGTTTCCGAAGCCATGGCCGAGTATCCCCCGCCGCAGATCCTGGATGAGCTCCGGCAGCGGCTCCTCAAGCCCCCCGAGTGCCTGCCTCACTGCGCGGAGATTCCACGCATGGAGCTTCACACGGAGGGGCAGGCTTTTAGAATCACGCTGAGCTTGGATGCGGCCGCCGAGACGGCGGTGCCCCTGCCTGCCACATCCGGTTCCTGGATGCCTGGAGCAGTCCTGTGGGATGACCGTCCTGCCGAAGGGCTTCTCCGGGACAGTCAGGGGCAGCTTTGGATTCGTGCCGTCGAGGGAGTGCATCGCATAATCCTCACAGGGATTGCCCCCCATAGCGCGACGGTGCAGCTTCCTCTGCCTCTGCGGCCCCATCGCGTCATTGTCTCGGGATCAGATTGGGATGTGAAGGGGATTCAGCCTGATGGTCAGCCGGATGCCAGCCTGCTGCTATCGAGGAAAGTCAGGGCAGGCGTCCCGGAGACAGAGGCCACCGAAATGCGGCTCCCGCACTTTCTGCATGTGGAGAGGGCGATCTCTCTTGGATTGAGCTGGCAGGTGACAACCACCGTGACCCGGGTCACTCCCACGGGAGCTCCGGTTTCCACTTTGATTCCGCTCCTGGATGGTGAGTCCGTCACCAGTTCCGGCATCCGGGTGGAGAATCGGAGGGCGGTGGTCAACATGGACCCGCAAGCCACGGAAGTACAGTGGATATCGTCCCTGGAGGAGAACCCCGAGATTCATCTTATGGCTCCTCAATCCCTGGATGGGCCGTCCTGGATTGAAACGTGGATTCTGGATGCCGGCCCCATCTGGCATTGCGATCTGGCCGGTATTCCGGTCATTCACCACCAGGATGCTTCAGGCATTTGGAAACCCGAATGGAGACCGTGGCCCGGTGAAAGTGTCACCATCACTGTTTCGCGTCCCCGGCCCAT
>JAAYUJ010000488.1 GCA_012517775.1 Deltaproteobacteria bacterium | reverse complement strand
TTCTTTTCATGAAAGCGCTTAGCGATTACTCCTCGATTTTGTAAGCCGCACGGCGTATATGTCAAAGTTGACGTTGGAATTCAAGACAAAACGTTTTATATATGGGATACATCTCGCTAAATGCACAAGCCCGGGATGAGCAACTTCGGCGAAAATTCAACCAGTGAGGAGATAATGAAAGATCTCAGAGCGATTCTGAGTAAGGTGCACACCGAGAAACGACTGCTCCAGAAACATATTGTCGTTTGTCCTTTTTGTGAAAACGGCCATCCGGTTCCAACAGATTTCGATTCTATTCACCGATGTGATTGTGGGGCCTGTTACAAGGTTTGCGGAAATCATTCCCTGGAAACAGGCGTGGGAGATATTGCCCAGCAATTGTGGAGCGATGAAGAGCTCGATTTTGTGCGCTCCATCCCTATTGACTTTTGCAACATCGTCATTGAAAAGGACTTCGACCGGCTGTTAGACCTCAAACAGACTTCGGACAGCCTCGGGATTGAGCGTTTCTGCAAGTACGATATCAACGTGCACTTGAGCCTGGTTTGGGTGAAGAGGCTTTTCTGATTGCACGATCGAGATTTCCTCCCTATTGAACGATAGAATGAATATGGAAGAAGGGGTGCCGAGAGGGCGCCCTTTTATTTTTGCAGTTTTCGTGGATAGTCCTTGAACGGGGGAAGGGTTATGGATTCAGTTGGCAATCGAGTTGTTCTGGAAGCGCATGACATGGCGAAAGCGTTGGAAGAGCTTGCGGCAAGAATTCTCGAGCATGCTCCCGATCCCCACAGGCTGGCTCTCGTCGGCATCCATACCGGTGGAGTCTACCTCGCAAAACGCCTTGAGAGAATTTTGTGCGAACGATTCTCTGTCGTGGTACCTGTCGGGACTTTGGACATCAATCTATACAGGGATGACTGGACACGCCTCCATACCCAGCCCATCGTCCGGTCTACTGATCTTCCCTTTCCCATCGACAACAAAGACGTCATACTCGTCGATGACGTGCTCTACACGGGGCGGACCATCCGGGCGGCCCTTGACGCTCTCATCGATTACGGGCGGCCCAAAAGAGTGCAGGTTGCCGTCCTTGTCGATCGAGGTCACAGGGAGCTGCCTATCTACAGCCAGTTCACAGGCATGCATCTGGAAACGCTCTTTGAGGAGCAGGTGAACGTGCTCCTGTCTGAAAAGGACGGAGTGGACCAGGTGATTGTGGAAAGCCCCTTGCATCCATGAAGGACTCCTACTTGCTTTTGCCTCGGGCCTTTTCATGTGAGGATGTGAGTCAGTCGCGCCAGACTCAGGTTTGATCCCGTCATGACTGCCACCACTTTCTTGCCCGCAAGGTCGTTTTTGATTTTGAAAGCTCCTGCCAGTGCCGCTGCTCCAGCTACCTCGGCCAGGTTTTGCGTATAGCGAAGCGCTGTTTTCACCCCATCCAGCAGCTCTTTTTCGCTCAAAAGAACCACTTCTGTGATTCGGTCTTTGAGTATCATGTATGGGACTTCAAAAACGGATCGGGCAGCCAGCCCTTCCGCCACTGTCTCTGCACTGGGAACGATGACCTTCTTTCCCTGCCGCCACGACTCGTAAAAGGAAGGCATCCTTTCCGCCTGCACTCCGATCAGATTCACGTGTGGGTTGATTCCTTCGATGACTCGGGCCATTGCGGCACAGCCACTTCCTCCACCGATGGACATGATGACGACGTCAACATCAGGAAGCTCTTCGAAAATTTCCAGCCCCATGGTGGCGGTCCCGTTTATGAGAAGGGGCTCATTGCCCTGGCGCAGGTAATAGAGCCCGGTGTTTTCCGCTAATTCCTCACAGTAATCCTGAGCCTCGTAGAAGTCATCGCCATGTTCAATGAGTTGTGCTCCGCAGGATAAGATGGCTGCATTGAGTTCGGGGTTGTTGTTCTCGGGCACCACCACATTGCAAAATACACCCTGTGCTTGTGCTGCCCAAGCCACGGCGAGCCCGTGGTTTCCCCTGGTGGCCACCACCACGCCCTGCTTCTGAATCTCTGGCGAAACGTGCGCCATGAAATTGACCGCACCGCGAACTTTAAAGGAATTGGTCGGAAGATGATTCTCGTGTTTGATGTAGAGGTTTGTACCAAGCTCGTCTGAAAGCATCTTGTAGTAGGTGAGATGGGTGCGTTTGATGGCCTGTTCCACTACACGCCGAGCTTTGAAGATTTCCAGCATATTCACCTGATGCACAAGTTCCTCATATACTCGATCCATGCTCATCTCCTCCGTGGGGGCTGATGGATAGGGGAAAGTGCGATGTCCGATTTGCCGTTCTTGCACATTGCGCACCTCTGGTGTCACCGCAGGGCAATCCGGAAGATTCTTTAAGTGAGGAGCTCTGCCGAATGCCATGGCTGAGAGCGAACCGCACTCTCTGGACGCACCCAGGGCCACAGGATAAGAGAATTCTTTTTGATTGAAAAGCGGGAAAAGTCATGGTAAGAGGTCGATACTTTGGGCGGGAGTAGCTCAGCTGGCTAGAGCATCAGCCTTCCAAGCTGAGGGTCGCGGGT
>JAAYUJ010000487.1 GCA_012517775.1 Deltaproteobacteria bacterium | reverse complement strand
GGAACCAGATGCAAATTGATTTCGGCGGCTACCTCTACTTCACGAGAGGGTTGGGCGTTTCCATGAATGTCACTGCTGCCGGGGAGGACGCGAGATTCATTGTCTCTGATGTGGCTGCCTATTTCAAAGATTAGGACCTAAGATTAGGACCTAAGCTTCGAGTGATGCGCAAAGCACTCAGGCTGGCTTTACCGAGGAGGACCATCTGTTCCATGATAAGGCACATTTTTTGGGCGGCGGCACTCATCATTGCTTTTTCCGTTGGCTATTGGATGGGCAAAGACGGGCCGCCCGTAGCATCGAGGAGAGAGGCTGCAAGTTCTGTAGCTTTCCCGGAAGAGGCGCAGCAGCGCCAAGCCACTTCCACGCGAAACTCGGACCCCGGGGTACCCGTTCAGCCGGGAAGGGATGTCCACCCAGGATCGCCATCATTGAGTCGCAGCCTATCTCCTCATGACGAGAAGGAGCCGGATCACAAAAGCGAGGAGGTTCTGAAAAATGTGCGAGTCTACAACTTGAACGATTCCTTCGAGAGGGAAGAGTATGCTGCCTCCCTGAGGGAAGGAGGCATCTCGGAGGAGGAGATCCGTAATATTCTGAGAGGCTCACAGGAGAACGACGAATCTGAGCTCCCATCCCCCGGAAGTGAATGAAATGGACTTCCCCCGTTGCGGGGGTGTCATGCACAAAGGCTGCCGGTATTGCCGTTTTGCGGGTCATCTCCTTCAGAACGGAATGATGAAGAAGTCCACGGAGGGTTCGCATCGTGAAGAGATTGGGGATCGCTTAACAGCCTTCGGCACAGGATGTTGATTCGGGAATCCTCAAATACCTTTCATTCAATGGAATTCGTCCAATTTGGAAAAAAGAAGGCAAAGCCATCCTGAGCCCTGCCGCATGATTGTCAGCTATAGGGTTTTCCGTGTGGCATTTGCCATATATACGGCTTTTGGGAGGGAAAAAGACCTTGGCCGTGCACCCCTTGTCGAACTGGTTGGTGTCAAACCGCTCACCTTCGAGCACCCGATTAGAGTGAACCGTGACACAGCCGGTGATACTTACCGCTGCTTCCTTCCGGACCTGACGGGGTTCGTAGCCGCCTGTTGCGCGGTGTCCAATCAGCACACGAATTAGAAACGGCCTGTCCAACGCAAGCCCTTCAATGGGGGATTCAGCCCCGCTAAGCGGATTTCGGGCGACAGGGCACCGCTAACTCCCCACCTAGCACGACCAAGGATCGTCTGAGGCTTCATTCATCATTTATCATTTACCATTTGAACCGCAAATTGCAAATCATTTGTGGCAGTCCCCCATTCCACTACTAAACAGTCGAGGCTATGAAAAGCGCATGGGATGGAGGCAACGACTTTTCATAGCGGGCGACAGGCTCGATGATTGTGACAATTCCCCTGGGAAGGCTGGATCGGGTGATGGAAGGTATGTCAAAGCAGTACGATCCAGCAGGCCGCAGTCAGTTGTCCGGGTTGCAAGATACTGCCGAATGGTGGGGTGATCTTCGTTACGGACAAGATGGTTCCAACCCCCTACAAAGAGAGGTTTTTTCGGAACATGAGTTTCGAGAATGCGCACAATCCGTTTCGCAAGATAGCGTTCCCGCTTCATGCGGCATCTGTAATTGGAAGATGGAAATCCCAGGATCAATGCGCGGTATCGGGCACCTCCAGTTCCAATGAGGGAGGCTGCGCGATGGTAGATCTGAGAGATGCTTTCGCGGGCATGGGACTTGAGAGCCACAAGGGAATAGATGTTTTCCCAGGAAAGCAGTTCGGGCCACTCGCTGATCCACCTGCGACTCCACTGTGAATGGTCGACCAGGAACAAAGGTGTCCCGGTACGTTTGCTGAATCGCGAGGTCGCCCTGTATTCAAACGGGAGGCTGATCTGCCTGCGGACGGCCAGAACCTCGGGATGTCTCAGAACGGTCCCGTGTGGAATGCCGCATCGGTGGGACACTTCCCGGATACCCCGATTCAACGTCCGCTGGAGCGTTTCCTGATTCTTCCTTCGGAAGCTCAATCCGTACGGACTGAATTCAAGCAGAATGCAATCAGGATTGAACCATTCGAGAAATGTTGAAAGCCTCCTGAAGCCCAAGGGATCCCAGTGCACGGTGCCAAGCAGGAAAACGCTGAAAAACCCGCGACTCCCGTTGCTGCGAGGCGCGGCACACTGGTCTAGTCCACCCCGTATCCGCACGGCTTTGCTCCCTCCACTGTTCCGTTTTGTGTCTTGCGGGAGAGGATAGCATGGAGGTCATCGAAGTGGCCGATATGGAGATGGGCTTTGAGCTCAGGATTTTTGTATGCAGCGAAGACAACACCTGTTGAGTCTGCAAAGGCCTCGTCCACGGCCGAGTCTCCCACATACAGGATCTGTTCGGGCTTCACTTCAAAGGCAGAGAGAATACGCTCCATAATCTCCGGGTGGGGCTTGGGATGCCGTACGTCCGATGCTGAGACGACGAGATCGAAGTATGCATCCAATTTGAAATGAGAAAGGACTTCGTGAGTGGAAACAGTCCGATTGGTGGCGAGAGCGGTGCGATAGCACGATTTGGCCAACTCGAGAATCTCTATGACTCCCGGTTCCTGTTGCAGATGCCGGTTGAAAGGCCAGATATCCATGGTCCGTACGTATCTGCATGCCGCTTCAAAGGCTGTTCCTTCACCCAGCAGGAACTTCAAGGATTCGCGCACAGGGTGCATGTGTATGAATGCCCTTTGTTCCGATTGTACTGTCGAGTGATGACCGATCTCTTCGAGTATGTGATTGTAAAACTGAATATTGGCCTCTTTGGAGTCAAATAGGACTCCATCGCAATCGAACGCAATCACTTCAATGGCTTCAATGAAACTGTAGTATTCAGTCGAGCCGTTTCCATCAGTCATGTCTGCTCCCAGTCCAGGAAGTTGTCTTGAGACTCCTGAAAATTGCTCCCCACACTCTCCACAAGGAGGCTTTACAAGGCATTTCATATAGAATAGAGTGACAAGAGTCAAGCCGGGGCCGCTGTTTTCGCAATTTTGCGTCTGCCGCTTGCGATGGCCATTGGGGATGAGTGGTGCTCAAGATCCGCCTGGGGGCATCGGATCGGCTGTCCCTTGGGGAGGATAGGTTACGGTGGTTGCCATTGCGGTGGCCGCTGAGCGTGGACGCAACAGCGGGATGCCTCTTCCCAGCAGCCTTGAAACAAAACATTCTGCATCGAAGGTCCGAAAATGGAGCACGTCTTCGACTATCTTGTTATTGGAAGCGGAATCGCGGGTCTTTCCTTTGCCCTCAGGGGAGCCAGACAGGGCTCTGTTGCCGTGGTGACCAAAAAGGACAAACTGGAAACCAACACAAATTATGCTCAAGGGGGAATTGCATCGGTTCTGGGACCTGACGACTCCTTTCAGCTGCATATCCGGGATACCCTCATTGCGGGTGACGGCCTTTGCCATGAGGACGTGGTGGATTTGGTGGTGCGCTCAGGTCCCGAACGCATCATGGAGTTGATGAATCTGGGCACTCCATTCAACAGGGGGGTGGATGAGGAATCGCCTTTCGATTTGGGCCGAGAGGGCGGCCATAGCAGGAACCGGATTGTGCATGCCCAGGATGCAACAGGGAAGGCTGTAGAGCGCGTGCTCATCGCTGCCGCTGAAGCTCATCCCAATATCCAAATTTTTGAGAACCATCTTGTGCTGGATCTGATCATCGCGCATCAGTCCATTAAAGCGGGCTCTGTTGCCATCAGACATCAGGATGAGTGCTGCGGGGCCTATATACTGGACATAAGCAGGCAGGAAATCCGCCATTTTCTGGCAAGGGCCACACTTCTATGTACAGGGGGGGCGGGAAAAGTCTACCTCTACACGAGCAATCCGGATGTTGCGACTGGAGATGGTCTTGCCATCGCCTATCGGGCTGGGGCACGACTGGCCAATCTTGAATTCGTCCAGTTTCACCCCACCTGCCTTTATCACCCCCACGCCAAGAATTTCCTTATATCAGAGGCTGTGCGGGGAGAAGGAGGAAGGCTTCTCGACAAGCGAGGGAGGGCCTTCATGGAAGATTACCATCCCATGAAGGATCTTGCATTCAGAGACATCGTGGCGAGGGCGATTGATACGGAAATGAAGAAGACGGGGGATGACTGTGTCTTTCTTGACATTACCCATCGTGATGATGATTTTTTGAAACAGAGATTCCCCAATATATATCAGAAATGTCTCTCCCTCGGTATAGACATCACACGTGATCCCATTCCCGTTGTGCCCGCGGCTCACTACATGTGCGGGGGCATTCTCACGGACATTCTCGGACAGACAAGCATCGAGAATCTGTACGCGGTGGGAGAATGCGCATGCACCGGTCTTCATGGAGCCAATCGTCTGGCGAGCAATTCTCTCCTCGAAGCCATGGTGTTTGCCCATCAGGCGGCTCACCACTGTGCCGCCCGCCTGGAAGACCGAAGGATGCGCGAGTTTCCGGAAATTCCCATATGCTTCGGAACACCTGCAAACAACGGCGCTATCATGCAAAGTGAGATGATTCTCATTTCCCATAACTGGGACATCATGAGGCGTCTCATGTGGAATTATGTAGGCATTGTGCGGACGGACAAACGCCTGACACTGGCCCGGATGCACATGGCACAAATCCGGCTTGAGATCAGGGAACACCTCCCGAATATCCCTCTTAATAGCGACCTGGTTGAACTCCAAAACTTGGCACAGGTTGCCGAACTGATCATCTGCTGCGCTATCAAGAGGAAAGAGAGCCGAGGGTTGCACTTCAACCTCGACCATCCAGGAAAAGACGATGCAAACTGGCGGAGGGATACCATCGTCTCAAGGAAAGATGTAGTGGACTTGCTTTGTTCAATTCCGGGAAGGGAATAAGCGGGGCAATTACTGAGAGGGCTGAGGGGGCACTGCTTCTGCGTCCAGTACATTGGCGGCAGGCGCTTCGAGAAGAGGCCTCGGGTTGTGTTCCAGCCGCATGGTGAGCATACCGCCCATGATGCTGATTTCGAGGTTCTTGTCAGAGAGATCGACATTCTGGAGAGTTTTGCGCAGTTCATTGAACTTTTTCTTGGCCTTTCTGTATATGAAAATGCACCCCCAGGCAGCCAGCCCAAAAGCCATAGCAAAGGCCCATAGAGGTGTTACCAGTACCTGCCCGAAGATGACGATGACGGCGATGATACCGAACAGAAAGAAGACCTGAAGGCCTATGATGAGATAAAGATAGTACACCCCCTCATTAATGGTCGCTTCCGACGATGGTTCTTTTTTCGGATCTCGACTGCCCTTGAACAGACGTTTCAGCCACATGTGTCAATGCTCCTCAGAGTAATGTGCGCGGCACGTTCAATGCTCTTGTGCTTCACCGACGGGGTTGGGGAGAAGTTGAGGAGTTTCTCGTTGCAAGAGCAGCTGCTGTTCCAGACGATATTTCTCCAGGTGAAACTGATTGTCGAGCATCTGTTTGGATAGTCTGTAACGCAAGTAAACCACCCAACAGATCAATACGCCAAGGAAAACGGCGGTTCCCAAAAAGAACCACTTGTAATCACGAATAGCGGCTGCACTGATTTTGACAAAATCTCCCAGGAAGTTTGGAACCATCCACAGAGTAAGAACACCCAGGAGAATCAGAAATCCCACGTGGAAAACAGAAAACCTCTCAAAGGCAAAAGAAAGGGATGCAAGCCGACTTTTCCCCTGATTTGAGGATTCGTGGTCTCTGCCTCCATCTCTTTCCTCTCCATAAACCAGACTCAAATAGGCTTTGATCAGAAAAGCGACCAGGAGGACAAGACCGACAGGAATGCCTATTGCTGCCGTCAACCAAGCTCTGAAAGGGAACGGATGAGTTTCTGTGCTTACCTGAAGCTCAAAATTCCGCAACGGACCATGGTTAGTCTCGAATATGTGCTTTTCATAGCTGGTGAGTGAAGAACCGCTCGTTTCATAAACCTTTCTGCCGACGGCATCCAGAATGGCCAGGCGAGACTTCTCTCCTGCCTGGCTGGCTGAAGCCAGATAGATGAGCAGTTCGAGCACCAGAAACGCTAGGACGCTTACAAGGAGGATAACCTTATGATAGCGTTTCCCTTCAAACAAATCCAAGAGGCAAAGTTTTTGTGACATGTTCCAATTCTGCAAAGAGACGCTGAGCCGTCGGTGGCACTCGTTGCCGATGTGCTGCCTTCACGCACCGGGAGAGACTGCCTTGATGAATCTGGTCGAACCGAGCTCCCTGGCAACCTTCATCGATTCGTCCACACATCGGGGAAATCGAGCTGTCCGCAGTTCAATCAGGGCTGAGGCTGAGCAAAACCCCCAAGAAACGAGAGCACGAAAATTTCTGCAGTATCGGGAGGCTAGCACCAGGGGATATGGGTGTCAAACGAAAACATCCCCCAAGACGGGCCCTCTTTTCCTCAAGACAGTATCTTAAAGATAATCGTTATTGCTGTTGGCCTCCATGAAGGAAATGTGACCCCAAAAGTTGCCTCATCCCATGGATGGTCGACTGATCCACAGGCATCTTAACCCGATCCAGGAGGTTTTCAAACCCTACTCCGAAAAGTTCTTGACGGTGCTGGAGTACGAATAACAAACGCCCTCAAGCGGATGCGGCAGCTATGAGGGCGTCATGGGCTTACAATCAAATACCAAAAACGTTTCTTGGATCCTGCCGTGGTTGTGGAATGCTCGCACCAACAGCCGACCCCGGCTCTATGCAGCCGGATTGAGC
>JAAYUJ010000486.1 GCA_012517775.1 Deltaproteobacteria bacterium | reverse complement strand
TCTGTCCATGGAGACAGTCTTCAGCCCGCACACCATTCAAACGCGCCAGATTGACCACGTCCATCAGGATCTCGCCGAACAATTCCGCAGGGACCTTTCCTCCATTGGACAGTCGCCTGGCAAGTTCCTCGCTCCTGGACGAAAAACGGGTTGCCTCCAGGGTGAGATCGTTCCGTTCGAAGTCCTTCCTGTGGGATAGCCTGGAAAAGACGCGGTATGCACGCATGAGCGCCGGCAGGGAATCCGGTATCGTGCCTGTAGGCTTCCCCGAAGAAGCTTTCTCCTCGGCTTTGATCTTCTCCCAGTTGTCCCGGACCTCTTCGCTGGAATCCACACGGGCATCCCCAAAGACGTGGGGATGTCTGCGGATCATCTTCTCACAGATGAGATCACAGACTCTCTCCAGATCGAACCGACCGGCTTCTTCGTAAAGATGCACCAGGAAGAACACCATGAAAAGCAAATCTCCCAATTCTTCGGCGGCTTCCATGGTGCGTCCGGTTCTTATAGCCGCCGCCGCTTCGTGGGCTTCCTCGATGAGGTAGGTCTGCACGCTTTCAGGTGTCTGTTTCCGATCCCATGGGCAGCCCGATTCGCTTCGCAGTTGATCGATGATCCGCCAGATGCGACGGAGCTTCTCCCATTGACCTGTATTTCCGACCATCGTGTTCAAATATTCTTTTCCTCTCTTCGGACTCGTTCCGGCCTCTTCCGAGGCTCGCTCTTCCGCTCGCGCCAGAAGTCTTCGACCTGTTTTCTCTTTTCTTCGAAAAGCCGCTGCACACCTTCCGGGGTCGTTCGGACGATGATGCGCGTTATCTGCGATACATAGGGGGCAAGAAAGGATCGCGTCAGCAGCGGATTTCGCGGAGTAAGAAAGAGTGTCAGGACCATGAGCAGAATCAGAGCAAGAACGAAAGCCTTGACAAGCCCGATGGCTCCGCCCATGAGGCGGTCCAGGAATCCCAGCCCCGTTTTTCTCAAGGCCTTCGCGATCCAGTGCCCCACTACTCCCACACAGAACCAGCCGAGAAAGAAGAGAACGAGAAAACTCACAACAGGTGCGGCGCTGAACTGCGGGAAAGGCTGTTTCAAATGATCTGCCAGCGGTTGGTGGAAGTGGGCGGCGATAAAGAAGCCGCTGAGCGCCCCGGCAATACCAAATACCTGGGAAACAGCTCCCCTGAAAAACCCGCGCAGAAGGCAAAAAAGGGCGACGACAATGAGAAACCAGTCCAGACCGTTCATCCATTTCAATCCGGATCTTTTCGTGATAACCGCGGCGAAGACTTTATCCGCCTCTCCAAAACGTGTTCACGCATCCTCAATTCTGAGAGGGTTGAATTATAGGAGTTTTGAAGCTGGAGGGGAACTCTTTTGTGTCCGCACGAGCCGCTGCATCTACCCGATATGCCCTGGGGATCGTCTTCGGGCTCATGCCCGTTGCTCTCTAACTTCTCAATAAGCTCAGGTGTCGAGAACTTCGTAGGTGGGGTTTCCATACCCGACACCGTGGTGCGAAGACTGTCGGGATTGGAATCCCGACGCGCCTATTGATAAGTTGCGTCGTTTTTCCCCGATTGATTTGGGTGTATCAATGAGTCAAAATGTCGTCATAAAACGAGGAGCGGGCCTCAAGAGGTGTAAAGATGGACAATGAGCATCAGGAAACTGACGGGGCGAAGAGTTCACCTGCATGTGAAGGGGCGGAAAAGCATCCACTGTCTCTGCAGACTGCCGCATTTCCACACCTGCCCGGCGTCTACCTTTTCAGGGACTCACAGGGAAAAATCCTCTATGTGGGAAAAGCGAGGGACTTGAAGAGGCGTGCAAGCAGTTATTTCCGCAGTGCGGGCGCCTCTCAAATCAAGACTCGTGTCCTTCTCGGCAAAGCCAGCCAACTGGAGTACGTCGTCACTGCCACGGAAAAAGACGCCCTGCTTCTCGAATCCAGTCTCATCAAGAAGCACAGACCCCGCTACAACGTCACCCTGCGGGATGACAAGAGTTACCCGTCTCTGCGCATCGACCCGCGCGAGCCCTATCCGCGTCTTGATGTCGTCAGGCGCTTCCATAAGGACGGAGCTATCTACTTCGGCCCATATCCTTCAGCCCACTCCGTGAGAGAGACTGTGAAGATTCTCCACCAGGTTTTTCCCCTTCGCCTCTGCAAAGGGAAGAAGCTCATTCCCAGGGAGCGCCCCTGCCTGAACTATTCCATGGGGCAATGCCTCGGGGCGTGTGCGGGGAAAGTCACTCAGGAGGAGTATCGCTCCATGGTCGAAGAGGTAATCCTTTTTCTTCAGGGCAAGACGGACGTGCTCCAAAAGCAGCTGAAGGAGCGCATGGAGGATGCCGCCAGCGCCCTGGAATTCGAGAAGGCGGCTTTTTACCGGGATCGACTGCGGTCGGTGCTCTCCGTCCTCGAAAAACAGCACATCGTCTCAGGGCGTCAGGAAAACCGGGATGTGATCGGCATCCATCAGGAGGAAGAAGGCACGGAACTGGTTCTGCTGTTTGTGAGGCAGGGGGAAGTAATTGGTCAGAGGAGCTTTGACCTGGGGGATGCACAGGGAGAGAAGGATGAGCTCATCACCGCCTTCATCCAGCAGTATTATGAGGAGGGACGCTATATTCCCGATGAGATCCTTGTACCTTTTCCCCTTGAAGCACGGAATGTCCTGGAGGAATGGCTCGGGGAATCCAGGGGAAAAAGGGTTCGCGTGCGGGCGGTCATGCGGGGAGATCGCAAGAACCTCCTCGATATGGCCTCAAGCAATGCTCGCGAGCGATTCCTCAGCCGCAGGAAATGGCAGAATCGCGACACAGCACTTTTGGGGGCTCTCCAGCGTGTCCTTAAGCTTCCCAGGCTTCCCCTGAGAATGGCTTGCATCGATATTTCGAACATCCAGGGTCTGCACGCAGTGGGGGCTGTTGCTGTCTTTTCGGATGCCCGGCCGGACCCGGAATCCTACAGGCATTTCCGCATCAGGGGCAAACAGGAACCGGATGACCCCGCCATGATGGCGGAGGCACTGGAACGTCTCTTCGACCAGGAACCGGAATTCCTCGAAGGGCTTGATCTTCTTGTGCTCGATGGCGGCAAGGGGCAGTTGAACCGAGTTCACCAACTCCTTGCTGAACGCGGAATGGACAGGCAGTTGCCCCTTATCTCCATCGCCAAGGAACGGGAGGAGGAGATTGGAGAAAAGGGGCGGGGAATGTATGAGAAAATCTATGTACCCGGCCGAAAGAACCCCGTCCTTCTCTTCCGGACTCCTGATGTGCTGCATCTCCTGCAGCGACTGAGAGACGAGGCCCATCGATTCGCCATATCCCGTTACAAGAGCCGACACAGACGGGATCTGCTCACTTCCGTCCTGGACGGCATTCCGGGTATTGGACCTGCGCGGCGGCAAGCCCTCATGCGGCAGTTTGGCAGTGTGGATGCACTTCGTAATACAACGCGGGAAGAACTTGCCAGGACACCGGGCATTTCAAAAGCTCTCGCGGAAACGATCCTGAGAGCCCTCGGTAAGAATGAGCAGGACGCATCTTGAGAGAGTATACGAACTGGCTGGCTTCCAGTCTGTAGAAGAGAAATGGGATTCGCTGAAATTGTGACGGCGACGGTTTGGAGTGCTCTTTTCAAACACCCGCTCGGAGGTCGGCCGGCGACTCAAACAAATGTTCCTCTCAATCTGCCATTGAATGCCGGGGTGATGTATGAATGCGATATCGCATCAATTCATCTGATCCATTACCCAGCAGCCTCCGGCAGTATCGAACCGACTGTCGGGATCGGGATCCATGGAAGAACCTTCCTATAGCTTGTGAGCCAGTCCATACGGATATCGGTTCAGTGAATCAATCGTTGTCCACGATAGTAATCCCAGCCCCTGCAGGCTTGGTCAGGATATAGGATGAATCGACCGAGAGCTTCAGGGAGACGCGCTCGTTGGCCTCATTCTCCAGATCGTCGACGGGTGCGAGAGGAACGAACGCGGAAGCGGCGCCGGCGGGAATCATCCGGAAACCCGACAGCTTCTTGTAATCAACACCGTTGGTTGCAGTACCGCTGACGGTGTATTTTACCGTGAGGGCGGACGCCCTGCTACCTGTTCGCCTGATCCTGAACCCCGTGCCGCTCGCCCCGGATTCCGGAACCTGCGTCTTGGCTGCGGCGACGGTAACTTTGGGCAGAGGGGAGGGAACGACCGTGCCGGTGCGCTGATAGTTCCCCCGCCCTGTACCCCAGAGAATCCGGGCATCGGCCGTACCGGGGATATCGTAGGCCACCAGTCCGGAATGAGCGGTATTGATCACAACTTCCAGGGCCGGGTCGTCGTCGATATCAGCCAGGGTGGGTGCCGCCAGGGCCCCGTTCCAATCCGGGCTTCCATAGGCGGCGGGCAAGCTGACCTGACGCAGCAGGTTGCCCATGCAATCGACAATGTGAAGCTTGCCGGTCCGGTGAGTCCCTTTTTCAACCCATGAAGTGAAGATGACCTCCGCGCAACCGTCGTTGTCCAAGTCTGCCACAACCGGTTCGGAAGCAAAGCGCATGAAGCCTTCGGCAGCGTTGTGGACGGAAAAGGGCCACTTTCCGTGTTCCTTCTTGTCGAGCCAGAAGGCATGGACCCGACCGTCATAAGAGGAATAGACGATCTCTTTCCTGCCGTCACCATCCAGGTCGACCACGACGGGGTTCGGTTGGCAATTCTCAATCACATTATAGTCCTCGCTCAACGGGGCACCGGTGTTCACCGGGACGCTGCGCCAGTTGAAACCGTCCCGATTGAATCGGCTTCGGTCACGGTTAAAGATGTAGATCCCGTTGTACCTGCTGGAGTAGTTCGCTGTCGCGCAGTCATAAACATTACCGACCACCACAACTTCCAGGCTGGCATCTCCGTTGACGTCTGCGATAGTGCTGGCGCCATGGGCGAAGTTGGGACGGTAGCGTTCCGAACGCGGATCACCCTGGGAGCAAGTCCCCCAGCCGCGTTTTTCAACGGTCAGGCTTTCCCATGCTCCTACCTTTCCCCACGCCTTTTCACCGTAAAGTGCCAAGTTGGCAGGAATGTGAGAACCATCGGAATTGTATGCACATATATAGTGCACGTCAGAAGGGACCACAATTTCGCCCAGGCCGTCCTTGTCCAGATCGTAGACTGCGGCATTGCTGTTGAAAACGCCCCACGCATAGCCGCTTTCGTCGCTGAGCTGAGGCCACCCCGCGAGCAGATCACCTTTGTGGCTGTAGACCCAGGTGTTGGTCTTGCTGCCCACCGCGCCTGTGACTATGATTTCGAGAAACCCGTCCCGGTTGAGGTCGTATGCACTCAAACCGCGCAGTTCACTGGTGGTGGGCTTCCGCGACCAAATCGTCTTGCCCGTGTGATCGAGTACCGTGACGTAACCGCCGCTCTGCGCGATGACAATTTCAAGCTTCTCGTCCTTATCCACGTCCGCAACGACAACGCCCGGCCAGACGCGGCCGCCCGAACCCGTAACGACGCTGAACTGCTGTGTGCCGTCCTCGCCGTTGAGGACGAAGAGGCTGTATGCAGCCCCCAGCACCTCCATCTTCCCGTCGCCGTCCAGATCGGCGACCGCGGGGGAAGAGTACCAGCCCGTCTCGCACCACGAAGAATAACAGCCGCCATACTTCCACTTGAGGAAGGGAGTCCCGACAGCAGCTACTGCAGCCGGACCGGGAACGGAAACCCAGCTCAGCAGCAAGGCCATTGCCAAGATTGTAAAAGACAGTCCATGTTCTCTCATAGTCGCTCCTTGCCGAGATTCGAGGAAACGAAAGTACCTGGGTTAGAGAAAACCCCGCAGAAGGATTTTCCTTTGCTGCATTGCCACGCGAACACCTTTCATAACATCCCCACTTTACAAAGCCTTGGCTACCTGGACTCATTGAGCAGTCGCGAAGGGTCTTCGACTTGCATGCCGGCGTCAAGCATACATACGGCTCGCACATGGTACCTGCATGTAAAATCACTCCACCCCGCAAATCCCAGTTCCGCATCCACATACCAAGCAGCAAAAAAGGAGCGTCGATCGGCACTCCAGAGCCAATTCTTTCCCTTATCGAACGGAGCATCCAGACAGTCCGCCCCCCCGAAGCTGAAAGGGTTGAGGAGGGTGAACAGTTCCTGGACCGTCGGCAGACGCCAGTTGGAGCACCCACCGTGGCGCCGGGCGTTCAAGGAATCCAGATAAACCCGGGCTTCCGGCCATTCCAGTGGATCGGGGGATC
>JAAYUJ010000061.1 GCA_012517775.1 Deltaproteobacteria bacterium | reverse complement strand
GACATGATCGATCCTGCAGGATGTATCTGCAAGCAGGTAGTCGATGTGCCATCTTGTCTTTTTTGAGTTCGCCAGGTGTCTTGCGACGCGTGCTTCAATGTTCCTCCTCGCACTTCCTGTGTAAATGTAATTACCAGCAGGAAACATGAATGTACCAAGTCTGCCGATGGTGATTACGGCAGTTTTTTCGAGCACGATGTGGAGTTGATAGGTCAGGGGTCTTGCTCCGTCCTGCACGGTTGCCTCTCCTTTCTTTCCAGTGTATAGCATACCACAGGCCCGAATGCTCCATCTTCAGGATTGGTGTGGCTGGGGGGTATCTTGGCAATGGCAGGAACAAGTAATGCTTCCCGGTCTCAGGCTCTCGACATCCAACGCGGTCAAAGTCAATGGGGCAGTTTTCGGCTCTGGCGCCCATCAACTCAATGTTCTGGTCGGAAGTGACGCCTTGAACACCATCCGAAATGAGGTTTCCTGCCCCCCTGAAACAGAACGCCCGTGGCAATGGCTTCTCGTGTCCATCCGGGTCCGAGGGAAGATTTGCCACTGGCGTCAGGTTTTCATTGCATTTGGACAAGCAACGGTCGAGGAGGATGAAAGATGGCCATCAAGAAAGCAGGCCGGAAGGTTTCCGGCGAGGGCAAAGGCGACGGTGGGACGGGCAGGGGGAATTTTCGCTCCAACACTCCCGAGATGGAGATGCGGAAAAAACGAACTGGCCATGCACTCCGGGACGATTTCGTGGAGGAAGCACTCATTACGGGTGAGCACAGGGATCTTTTGGAGACATATTTTGGTGAAGAGGTTTACGAGGATCTGCGCCTGATGGCCACCCGAGCTCAGAGCGCAAGGACGAGGGGCGGGCCCCGGGTTCTCATCCTGCCCGGCATCATGGGATCCAAACTTGGCAGGTCCAGGTTTCTCTTCGACGATACCATATGGATCGACCCTCTGGACATTGTCGCCGGGCGGCTCCGGGAGCTTTCCCTGGTGGACGGCCGAAAGGACATCGAGCCGGTGGGCGTGATCCTCCTGGCTTACCTCAAACTCAAGTTGCGCCTGAAGCAGGCGGGCTTCGACGCAAGCTTCCATCCCTTTGACTGGCGCAGGAGCATCCCGGACACGGGGGCGGAACTGGCTGCTCGAATCCGGAAGGAAACAGGGGAGGATACTGGTCGTGAAGACCTCTACGTGGTTGCCCACAGCATGGGCGGCCTCGTGTCACGGGCAGCCTTCATGCAGCTCAGGGAAAGAGGCGAAGATGACAAGGTGCGACGCCTCATCATGCTGGGCACTCCCAACTTCGGTTCATTTTCGCCGGTCCAGGCCCTTTCGGGGAGTCACTCCATGGTGAGGAAAGTTGCCGCCCTGGACTTGGCCAACAGCAGGGAAGACCTCGTCAACCTCATCTTCAACACGTTCCCGGGTCTCTACCAGATGCTGCCCGCACCTCATAAGTTTTCCGGCGTTGACCTGTACAGGGTGACCAACTGGCCTGCCACGGGCATGGGGCCACGAGCCGCCCTGCTGGCCGATGCGCCCAAGGTCCACGATTCCCTGGCTCAGGCAGACGGCCGTTTCACCCTCATTGCGGGGGTCAACCAGGAAACCGTGGTGAGTGTCACGAAGTACGGTGAGTCGTTCATTTACAGGACATCCAACGAAGGGGACGGCACGGTTCCTCTCGTCTTTGCACAGATGGAAGGGGTGACGACCTATTTCGTGGAGGAAGAGCACGGGAGTCTGCCCAACAACGGGGAAGTGGCCCGGGCAATCATCGACCTTGTGGAGAGCGGCGAGACTGCGGTATTTCCTATTTCGTGGCCTCTTGGGCGGCGCAGGGAGATGCGGGAAGTTCGGGCCGAGGACCTGGCGTCGGTCCCCTTTGGGGGGCGTCGTGGCAGTGATATCAGCCCCCGCGAGGTGAGGCAGCTTCTCCGGGAATTTGCCTCACCCCCCGTTCGGGCCATGGAGGAAGCTCCTGCTGCGCCGGCATTGGGATTTGCCAGGGTGACAGGGGAGCCCATCGTCATCGGCCGCAAGCGGCAGCGTCGACTGGACCTGCGGCTGGCTCATGGCAGTGTGACTCAGGTGGACACGCGAGCCATCGTTCTGGGGCTGTTTCGCGGTGTGGCTCCTTCGGGGGCTGCCAGAGCCATCGACGAACAGCTGGACGGAGTGATCACGGACTTTGTGGAACGACGCATGATCGGGGGCAATGTGGGGGAAGTCTTTATCATGCCGGCCAACCGTTACCGAATGGGTGCCGACATGGTCGTTTTCTCCGGTCTGGGAACTTACGATGACTTCAACGAGGAGGTTCTGAGAATCGTATCGGAGAACGCCGCCCGCGCCCTGGCACGCACTAGGGTGGACGAGTTCGCGACAGTGCTCCTGAGCACGGGCAGCGGCATGCCGGTGGGGGTAGTGCTGGTCAGCCTTCTCCAGGGATTTCTTCGGGGCATCAGGGAAGGAGACCGGGAAAGCCGCCTGCGCTCCATCACCCTGTGCGAGGTGGACTCGGAACGGTTCGCTCAGATGCACGCAGAACTGCTTCGGCTGACGACCACCTCTCTCTTCGACGACCTCGAGGTGACTGTGGAAATGCGGGAGCTCCCACCCGTGACGGTTCCGGTCCCTGTCCGCGCGGGTCCTGCCCCGCGCCCCTTGGAGGACCCCGTATACCTCATCGTCCGGCACATGGATGACACCCGGGATCAGGAGACCAACCCCGACATTAATGCAGATTTCGCTTTGCGCGCTTCCGTTCTCACAGCAGGGAGCAGGGCCACGGTCATCACGGATGTTGTGGACGTCAAGGGCACTGAGCTGAATGGCCACCTGGAGCAGATAGAAACCCAATCGTTCAATTTCGAGGGCCTTGACGCTTTCGGAGAGAAGCTGGCTGACCTGGTCCTGCCCCAGCTGGTGCGGAAGGTCCTCTCCAGCATGAAGGACCGGCAGCTGGTGGTCATCAACGATGCCCGCGCCTCCCGGATTCCATGGGAGACGGTATGCATCGACCGGTGGTATCCTGCTGCATCGGCAGGTTTGAGCCGCAAGTATGAAGCGGAAAACCTTTCCGTGGCGGGGTGGCTGGAGGAGCGGCGTCTTGCCGATCGGCTCAGACTGCTTCTCATCGTCAATCCCACAGGCGACCTGCCCGGCGCCGAAAAGGAAGGCGACCGGATCAAGGGTCTGCTGGGTGGGGATCCTGCCTTTCAAGTGGATGAACTCCGGCGTGGGGAAGCCACTTGGAGTGCCGTGCGAGCTCGCTTCCGATCAGGGGACTATGACGTCATCCATTACGCCGGTCATGCCTTTTTCGACCCGCACAGAAGGTCACGCAGCGGTATCCTGTGTCATGGACGCCAGGTCCTTTCGGGCAGGGATCTGGTGCACTTGGAAAAGCTCCCCGCCCTGGTCTTCTTCAATGCCTGTGAAGCGGCGAGGGTCCGGGCAGGTGAAAACACCGAAGCCGGTGAAGCGGGGAAACCCAACATCCGCAGGCTGGAACGTAACGTGGGCCTCGCCGAGGCTTTTCTGCGGGCAGGCGTCGGCAACTACGTGGGAACGTACTGGCCCGTGGGAGATGACGCCGCCGAGGAATTTGCCCACGTCTTCTACAGGGCTCTCGTCAGTGGCAACTCCGTCGGCGATGCTCTCCAGGAGGGGCGCAGGCGCGTGTTGCAACTGAAGTCGGTCGACTGGGCCGATTACGTGCACTACGGCAGCCCGGGATTCCTGGTGAAGCTGAAGGCTTAATCCTCCATCTATTTGATTCTCCAGGTTGCCTCGTCATGCCTTTACCATACACGGCGGGAGAGGGTCTGGGTGAGGGATGGGAATGTTCACCTTTCGGCCTCTCACTCTTTTCTCAAGCAGGTATGCACTGCGCCGGAGATATGCACGCCTCGCTTCCCGCAGGGAATAGGAGACAGGAAGAGGTCCATGCGCTCTGCCTGCCTGTAATGGAGACCCTTCAAGACAGGCAAGACATGGAGCCGGGGTATCCCGGCTCCATCCTTTCCCGAGGCCATGGGTCAGGGTGTCGTCATTTGCATACAGGTTCTTAATATCGGGGAGGCCCGTAATGACGCGGAGGAGGGTAGCCGCCGCTCCTTTCCCAGGAATCTTTTATGGCTCCGCCGACTATTCCGGCCGCACCCCCGATCGCGGCGCCGGCTGCCGGGCTGCCACCCGTTGCAGCACCAATGGCCGCGCCAAGACCAGCGCCCAGTGCGCCTCCACCGAGAATATTCTGCTCTGTCCTGGTCATCCCGGCACAACCAGCCAGAATGAACACCAACGCTGAAATTACAGCAATTCTTCGAAATGCCATTCTTATCTCCTTTGGTAAAAGGTTGTCGGTCTTTCCGTAATTGGCTTGAGGTCCATCCCACGGCAGCCATTCCACCGTTCATTCGTTCTCAATCTCTCGCCACCTCTCATTCAACTCTTTTGGCTGTCAAACCGCCTGCAGTCCGCAATTACAGCCTTTCCCCTGAACGAGTCCCTCGCAGTCTGAGTTACGGCAAATCGACTTCTTATTCCCATTGAGTCGGATGCCCCAAGGCTCCAGCTACCCTTATGAGAGCATGATTCGTGCCATGAGGACCGGCGCGTGCAGCAAGCTTTCCCTTGGAGTTCTCAGAGACTTGAACCACCTGTTGTAGCTACACAAATTTGCACTTCGGCAAACATTTATTGCACTTTCACAAGCCGGCGCGTTTGCTCACCATGTCCCGACACGCCGACGTCATTGGAGGAAAACGTGGTCAATACGTTAGGGGGCCATGATCCTGAGATACTGAATGCTGGACGCTATGGAATTTGGAGTATGGCGGCCTTCTTGCCATCACCTGGAGGTTTCCACGATATACTGGGAGGCAGGAAAGGGGCGAACCTGAATCTGGGCAAGGCATCTGGTGGTGTGCGGAAACCTTTGCCATCGGGGTCAGGCCATGAGGAAGAATCCCAGTTCTTTTTTAGCATTGGGATCAAGCTCCAGGAATTCCGCTCCGACATCCTCCCCGTTCACATTTCTCACGATCACCTTGCCACGGATCACTGATTCACTCTGATTGTCCAAGGTGAACTGGACATGCAAAATGTCTCCTTCCCTGACAGAACAGGCCCTGTCGATTTGGAATCCCATCCCTTTTATCGACAATTTCTTTACCACAAGCCGCCATCCCTGCGTTTCAGGATCGGGCTTCTTGGAATAGCAGCCCCTAAGATTGGTCGGTTTCCGGTAATAGGCCCTTTTTTCGAGCAATACATTGAAGGCTGACCCGCAGGGGCATTTTACCCGGAAGAGATGCTGGGAACCTTTGAACTCCTCCATCTTCATGATCTTTGTTCTTTGACAGTTCGGACACGTGATGCCAACTTCAATTTTCCCATGAACAAATAATTTCTGGGTAGTCAGTTCTTGGGAATCGCCACCGGGTGTCTTCGGGGCATCTTTTGCGCCTGAAGCGTTTCTCAAAGTGGCCCTGTCGTGGAGGAAACCGTTCGACTTTGGCTGGTCCATTCTTCTCCTCTCCATATTCGGCGTGGAGATTCCAGTCGCAACTCATTATGAGTATCATCAGGGCGATTCTTCAAAATCACATCGGAAAACCGCTTCTTTTTCTTGAGGGCATCCGATGTTTGAAAGATGCAACCAGATTATACCTGCCACCCTCCTTGTCATTCAGCACCCCTGGACAGCCCTCAAGCCTGACAACTGACGCAATTCTCGAGAAGGCTCAAATGACTAATCCAACTCCCGCTCTATTTCGTCGAATGTGTCCTCCAGGCTGTATAAAAGCCGGTCAGCCTGAGCGAGGTTCCAGTTGGCGATATTGTCTTGAATGCCTTTTCGAAACCTCAAGAGGTTCTCCCTATGCCGAAGCAGGACTGCCCCCAATTGTGTTCCCTCGAATCGATAGAGAACTTGATCCAATTGTCCAGTCAATTCATAGAGGGAAGGATTGCTGCTCAAAAGATCCGCGTGGAGGCGTCCAAGGTGACGTGCCAGTTTGGGGTATATTCCCTCTAAATCGCCTGAATAATACGATTGTACCGTTACCACCAGTTGCATATGTCGACTCATCGTTGGTTCCCCTTTCTCGGGCAGGCTGATGCATTCCTTCCATCCCGAATGCTGTGATCAGAAAGCCAGGATTCCATATCCGCCAGGAAGTCGTCGGTTAGGGCAACCTGTCTTGCCATTCTCTTCTCTGGGGGTGAATTCGATTCATTCGTAACTTCTCAATAAATCCAGGTGACGACTGCTTTGTAGGTCGGGTTTCCATACCCGACACCGCACCGCAAAGGCTGTCGGGATTGGAATCCCGACCTACTTATTGAGAAAGTGCGTTCATTCCCGTTAACCTGTTTATTTCGCCTGAATCAGACTGTTCCGCTGTCCCTCCTTCCCCTCAGTAATGCAATGCTCAGTAGTGTGATCGT
>JAAYUJ010000485.1 GCA_012517775.1 Deltaproteobacteria bacterium | reverse complement strand
TGACTTGTTCAATCCACATCGCTTCGGACCATGGACCGGCCAGAATTCGGCCTGTGGGATAAACCGCAGCCGATTCACCCCAAAAGGAAAACGGCTGGTCAGGTTTTCATATCCGATGCGCTCACATAATAAACGTCATATCAGAACCCAGATGGCGCAATCCGGCAACCAACTTTCCCATACGGAAGTTGATCTGAACGCAATGAGTCTGGTATGAAAACTCACTTGAGAGTCGGGCATCGAAAGCCTTGGGCCTGAGGGAAAGGATGTCCCGGTATCCATTGATGAAGCATGGTTTCAAATAGTGTATCGGGCCATGGAGCTGGACCACATCAAAGCCACAGGCAAAATCCTCCCTTTTGCTTTCCTTCTGTTTCTGGCTCTGATCCTGTTTGTCGGCCTGTGGCCGTTTGATCCATGGTCTGAGAACAGGGTCTCGCCGTTGGACGGGAGCGAAGGCCTCCGTTTTGAAGCGGATGGCATTGTCCTGAGCAGTGGAGGGGAAGCGGAATGGATCCAGTCCCTTTTCAAGAACAAGGCGATTTCAATCGAGCTCTGGGTAAGGCCTGCCGCCGAATCCTCTGGAGGGGTCAGTTCCATCGTGGCGTTTTATGACAGCCAGAGCGAAAAGAGTTTCTTTGTGGGGCAGTGGAAGTCTCATCTCCTCGTCCGGACCCAGACGTCCCATACCGTGAGAGGAGGCAGAAACTACCGGGAAATCGGTCTGCGTGAAGGGCTTGTTGCCGGACGGGAGCATTTCCTCACCATCACGTCCGACTCTACCGGCACAAGGATTTACTCGGAGGGCAAGCCAGCCAGGGTGAATCCTGCTCACCAGGTGTTCCCGGAAGACGCTGTTTTTGGGCGAATCATCCTCGGCAACAACGCCGCCGGAAAACAGGGATGGTCCGGAGACATCCTTGGTCTTGGTCTCTACAGTCGATCTTTGACGACAGACGAAGTCCTCAATAGCTTTTCCCGGTGGAAGGATGGATCACGGATTTCCCTTCACCTGGAAGGGACCGTTGGCCTGTACTGCTTCCAAGAAGCAGCAGAGCGTGAAGTGAAGAACTGCTGGGGTGGCACTTTGAACCTGCTCATCCCTGAAACCTTTGCTCCGCCACGGAAAATCCTTCTTTCCCACTCGTGGGATCACTTGCGTCACGGCTGGTCCTCGATACAGGACGTCATCGTCAACATAGCGGGTTTCATCCCTTTCGGTTTCCTGACATGCGCCCTTCTCCTGAGGCGCCGCAACGCGGGCGGAGGCTTGGCATTCATCCATGCAGTACTCATCGGAGCGTTCCTGAGTTTCACCATAGAGAACTTCCAGGCGTGGCTCCCCTCGCGGGACTCCAGCCTGGCGGACCTCGCCTTTAACACTTTGGGAACGGCGCTAGGTGCTGCTGCCTGTTGGCTTGGGTCCACAAAGGATGCGGCCTTCGACTGATACCCTGCGAGAGGCGGAGATGCCTGGTATCCTCTCGATAAGTCCAGGTATCGACAGCTTTGCGGGTCGGGTTTCAAATCCGACACCCTGGCACAAAAACTGCCGGAATTGGAATCCCGATTTCCCTATTGAAAGATTATGATGCCTGAGGTGAAGTCGAGCCATCGAAGGGCGAAGTCCAATGCCCTGCCGGACCAGTTTCGACATCTCACCGCGTATGGGTAAGCAGTTCAGGGATCTTCTCCTGAAATTGTCTCTATATGATTCGGTAGAATACCAACGCGGCGACCAACGGTGCCAGAATCAGCCTGTAATAGCCGAAGAGGGCGAGACTGTGCCGGTTGAGATATGCGACCATCCACTTGACCGACAGTGCCGCGGCGAGCAATGCCGACAAGAGGCCCAGAGCGAGAGGCAAGGCATGGTAGGTCTCCAGCATGATGTCGCCGTGTCTGATCGCATCGTGAGCCGTTGCGGCCGTCAGTGTGACGAGTCCGAGAAGGAAGCTGAACTCGACCGCAGCCGGAAGAGACAGGCCGACCACAAGGCCTCCCACAATGGTGACAAGGCTGCGGCTGACTCCCGGCCACATGGCGATGCACTGGATGAATCCAAT
>JAAYUJ010000060.1 GCA_012517775.1 Deltaproteobacteria bacterium | reverse complement strand
GGGATCGCACTGAAGACCTCTTCCCTGAAGCAGCCTGCGAAAGACCTTGTCGAAGTCCGAAGGTTCGATGGCAGGCACATGCACCTTGTTTCGAATCCGTCTCAGGAAGGCGTCATCCGCAAGTCTGCCTGGATCCAGGTTGGTCGCGAACACGACCAGGATCTCGAAGGGGATCTGGAACTTGACGCCGTAGCTGAGGGTCAGGTAGTCCACCCGCCTGTCGAGGGGAACGATCCACCGATTCAGGAGATGCTGCGGCGAGATGATCTGCCGTCCGAAGTCGTCGATGATGAATATGCCATTGTTTGCCTTCATCTGCGGTGGCGCGACATACGTGCCGGAGAGCTCGTCCCTCCGCAGTTCGAGCATGTTGAGATCCAGTTCTCCTCCCACCGTGATACAGGGGCGCCGGCAGGGAACCCAGCGGGGATCGAGATCCGAGTAAACCTCCTCCACCTTCTCATGGACCGTGGGATCGAAAACAAGAATGATCTGACCATCCACCTCGACTGCGTAAGGGATGACGATCACATCATCGTAGATTCTCGGCAACCGTGACGCGATGCTTGTCTTACCGCTGCCGGTCGGTCCGTAAAGGAAGAGGGAGGTATGGGACATGACGGCCGGCCCCAGGTGGTCCAGGAACCTTTCGGGCAGAACCAGATCAAGGAGTGCCCTTCTCAGGAGGCGGCGGGTTACCCTTACGACCGGGGACTGCGATTTCACCGCAGTGGTGTAGTTATCCAGGGAAACCGGCGCGGGGCCGACGTAGTGACTCAAATTGAAGCGCTTTTCCACAAAGTCCCGTCCCGCCGCGGTCATGGTAAAGAAATAATTCTTACCCACCATGCGGGTCACTTCAAACAGGTGCTGCTGACGCAACCTCTGAAACAGGGTGTTCGTGAGAGGAAGAGCGAGCTTGAGCGATTCGCTCAGGGACTGAAGATCCCCCTCACCCCTCAGGTAGACACGTCGCAACATGATGTCGGCCGCTATGGAATCGGGAATGTCCAGGTTCTGCAGCTCGAGAGGAGCCGCCGGCAGAAAAGCCGGTTGGGCAGCTGCAGGCTGATTGACGACCGCATCCTTCATGGAAGAATTCCCCCTTCTTTCAAAGACATGCGATTGATGTCTTGACAGGTCACGGTTATTTTAGAAGAATATCACGATCTTTCCAACGAGATTCCTGATCGTTGCATGATGGATGCTTATTTCTTCACTGATTTCACGACAGGGTATTCCCATGAGTCCGCCACAAAGGGTTCAAGCGAAGTTTCATATCCGTCTGATGGTGGGTCTTCCTGCTCTGCTCTCTCTCTACATGCTCATCTCTGGGTGGGCTGCCTATCCCGTGATCTACGAGTCATTCTTCGCCGAAACGCTCCCCATGGACCTGTTTCGGAAGGCCGCCCTGGGATTCATGCTCTTCATGATCCTTCTTGCCTTTATAGGGAATCTGGGGGCCGGCATAGTGATCAGCCGTCATATCAAACGCTACATCCTGAAGCTGGAGTCTTCCCTGCGTTTGGAGACCCCTTCCCGTTCCCTCATAGAGGCGACGGATGAAATCGAAGCCCTTGGAATTGTGGTGGACGAGGTCAGCACGACCCTGAGCAAGTTTGTCAATGATAACTACATCATCGAGAACCTGCCTGAAGCGGTCATCACTGTGGACTCGGACCTCCGGATCATCCGGCTCAACGGCAATGCCGCAAGACTTCTGGGTGTCGATGCGGATCAGGCCCTGGGGAGGAACCTCACCGAGTTCGTCACCAGGGACAGGGTGAACGCAGGATTCCTGGACATGATCGAATACGGAATCAAGACGGGGCATTTCCCTTTGAAACTCGTCAGGTTGCGCATCGCCGGAAGCGAGACGCAGGAGTACTGGGTGGAGATACACCCCTTGAAGGGAAGGATGTCTCCGACAGGCATGGGCTGTGTTTCCATCAGCATTAAGAACAAGGCGAGCATCCTCGCCGTCAAGAATCAGATACAGAAGATCGAGCGTCTGGCTGCAATCGGCGGTGTGGCTTCCACCATTGCCCATGAAGTGCGAAACCCCCTCGGGGCCATCAGGACCTTCACGGAGCTCCTCCAGGAGGATCTGCCTGCGGAGGACAAGAAGAAACTGAGGTATACCGGCCAGATCCTGAACCAGATCGACCGGTTGAACCAGCTCATCGAAAATATTCTTGCATTTTCGCGGGACTCCATCACGGTGGTAAAGGATATCGACATTAAGGATCTCTTGTCGAGGACCGTCCAGCTTGTGAAGGGCAAGTTCACGAAATCTCCTGTGACGATTCATGAAGAGTACCAGCCGGGGCTCCCTCAACTGAAAGGGGATCCGGAAAAGCTCTCTCAGGCTTTTCTCAATATCCTGATCAATGCATTCGAAGCATGTGGAGAAGAGGGCACCGTGCACGTTGCCGCCGGCTGCGAACCTGAAGGCGACGGCAATGCCGGGGTCCTGTGCGTTACGATTACGGATACGGGAAAAGGCATTCCGGAGGAAGTGATGAACAAGATCCTGGACCCTTTCTTCACGACAAAACCGAAGGGAACCGGTCTTGGACTGGCTATTTCGCAAAACATTGTGGCCGCCCATGGGGGGAAGATCGAAGTGAAGAGTGAAATCGGTAAGGGGACCACCTTTCAGCTCCTGTTGCCGCAGAGCCACGATTTCAGCGAAGGGCCGAGCGAAGAGGAATGGAGTTATTTCGGCTATGCCTGAGCGAATACTGGTTGTTGACGACGATCCCGGGATGCAGGCTGCCCTGCAGGAGGTCCTGGCAAAAAGGGGTTACGAAGGGGATTCCGCCTTTTCCGCCGAGGAAGCGTTGGAAAAAACGGCCGCCAACTCCTACGACCTGATTCTCCTTGACGTCAAGCTGCCGGGAATCTCCGGACTTGAGGCCATCCCGCGGATCATGAGTCAGGGAGATCAGGGCGACATCATCATGATGACCGCCCACGGCTCCAGGGAGATGGCGCTGGAAGCCATCGGAAAGGGGGCCTACGACTTCTTTACCAAGCCGTTCAATCTTCAGGAGATGGATATCGTCATCAAGAGAGCCATTGAGAGAAGAAGGCTGAAGGGGGAAGTGGAGCGTCTGAAGAGCAGGCTCTGCAAAGAAGCTGGTTTGATCGAGAAAATTATCGGCGCAAGCCGATGCATGAAGCAGTTGAAAGGCATGATCCAGAGGATCGCCCCTCTCGAGACCACGGTGCTCATTACGGGCGAAAGCGGCACGGGCAAGGAGCTTGTCGCCGACCTGATCCATTCTCTCAGCCCAAGGGTTTCCGGCCCTTTCATCAAGATCAACTGTGCCTCGATCCCCGAAAACCTCCTGGAAAGCGAGCTTTGCGGCCATGAGCGCGGGGCTTTTACCGGAGCGGTTTCCATGAAGGAGGGCAAGTTCGAGCTCGCTCACAAGGGGACGATCCTCATGGACGAGATCGGAGAAATGCCCTTCACCCTGCAGGCCAAGCTTCTGAGGCTCGTGGAGCAGAAGCAGTTCGAGCGCCTTGGGGGAAAGAAGGCCATTTCCGTGGACGTGCGCATCATTGCGGCGACGAATCAGGATCTCACTTCTCTCATCAAGGAGAAGCGATTTAGGGAAGACCTCTACTATCGCCTGAATGTCGGAGCCATCTATGTGCCGCCCCTGCGAGAGCGCAAGGATGATCTCCCCCTTCTCATTGATCACTTCCTTCGGGAAATCAACGTGAAGCTCGGGACAAACGTTACGGCGGTATCCAGGGAGGGAATGGAGCTGCTCTTGAACCACGACTGGCCGGGAAACGTCCGTGAGTTCGCGAACCTGCTGGAAAGGGCTGTCATCCATTGTTCCGGCAGGACCCTTTCGGGTGAGGAGGTGAGCATGGCCTTTCAGCGGGCGCCGCGGATTGAGGAGGCCTCAGCACGGGAGACTGCCATTTCACTGGGAGAGACTCTGGACGAAATCGAGAAAACCCTGATCATCACCGCCCTGAGAAAGAACAAGGGAAAGCAGAGTGATGCGGCAAGGTCCCTGGGTCTCAACCCCAAGAATCTCTGGAAGAAGATCAGAAAGCACCATATCGAAAAGGTCATGGAAGTGGACGAGCCGGAGGAGTGAGACCGAGCCGGTGATTCCGGTCAATCCTGCTTGGGGCTTCGGCGCAACGAGGAGGCGGCGGGCCGTGCTCTCGCCACGAAGAGCACGAAGAGCGCGAAGGAATGAAAGGTAGACTAGGTCGGGTTTCCGTACCCGACATCCGGGTGCAGACTCTGTCGGGATTGGAATCCCGACCTACAAAGCCAAGGTTTCCTGGATCTAGTGAGAAGTTATACCCGTTAAGGATGAAAAGCTTCGTTCCTGTGGGAGCGGCATCCTGCCGCGATGGTGGGCGGTCGCGGTTGGAAGCAGCTCCTACAATAATGCATAGAGAGATCTGAAAGCCCAACTTCTCAACCGAAACGAGTATACGAGCCGCCATGAATTCTCAACAGGTGCAGGGGGATCTCATTTGGACCTGGGATACCTGAATTCATGCTTTTTGAAGACCAGTCTACCAAAAGTAGAAATAGAGTGTATTTTCCTGGTTTTCGGATCATCCGGAAATCGGCTGCTACAAACGATTGAGAGTTTTCCCTTCCAAACGGTGTCTACCAGGAGTAGAAGAGATT
>JAAYUJ010000484.1 GCA_012517775.1 Deltaproteobacteria bacterium | reverse complement strand
CAAGAATGGAGAAAAGATGGAGTTGAGTTGATTCCGGGACCTGTTGTTTGTCTGCGTGTGATACTCCCTTCCTCATCATTCCTGAATGCGGTGCCCAAAGCAGATGCCATGCGTCACTTTTCCATAAGCCCACATAACGACCGCGCTTTGTAGATCAAGTTTCCATACCCGACACTTTCGCGCAAAAGCTCTCAGGATTGGGATCCCGACTTGCTCACTGAGAAAGGACCTGCCATATCATCTAGTTATCTAAAAATCTTCCGTATTTGTTCGTGCCCATCGAAGTGGAGAGCATGGTTGGCCGCGAGCATGCTGCCCCGGGGTCTCTGAAGAAAAGTCCGGGAGAGGAACGGCAGAGTTATCTCCGTTGGTCAGCAGGACGCTCTTTGATGACATAGGTGATTGTGACTTTGTCGGGAGCGCCGGGAAAAAGCTTGAGAGAAGGCGGAATGGCCAGGGATGCCGTTGTCGTGCCTGATTTGGTCAGAGAATCCAATCTCAATGAGGTTGTGTAGACTGTGTTGGCCTTTTCGATGGTCTGGCTTCCTCCGATCACCTTCACAGTCTCGGGAATGATGCGGGCTTTCACAAGGGTAAGACTCTCAGGCAGACGCCCTACCCAGTCCACCTGTATCGGCAGTTCCGCAGTGACGGGCACATCGAGAGTCACATCGATGCTACTGGGTTGTACCTTGTTCAAAAAGATCCCCGGTGGCAGGACGACGTTGTCATGAGATATGGTGAAAATGTTTCTTCCCTCAGCGGCTTTGCCGAGGTCCATTTTGACCTGAACCTGTCCGGGCTTCAGGGACTTGATGAGAGCGCTTGATCCGTACAGTTGCAACCTGGCTTCGTCGACGGATGTTTCGAGGATTTCGAGGTTTGTCGGACGATTGACGTATTCTATGGGGACGTTGAGGGCGATGATGGTGTCATGGCTTCGTGTGAAGCCAAACCAGATGCCTGTCATGATGAGCAGGGAAACAGTCGCAGCCAGCGCGAGCTTCAGCCGTTCCTTTTTTTCGTGTTTCGCTGTGCGCCCTTCCTGGAGATTCAGATGCCTTCTCAGTATGCCCGCGAGGTCTTCAGGTTGTGCGACGGCTTTTATCCAGTCGCTCTTTGCTATTGTGACCCTCCCTCGTTCTTCGGATACCGCAATCACAAGGGCATCGGTTCGTTCCGCAAGACCTGCCGCCGCGCGATGGCGCGTCCCATAAAAGCTCGGGAGATCGGATCGTTGTGAGAGGGGCAGCAATACTCCCACCTCCACCACGCTGTTGCCTCGAATAATAATGGCACCATCATGAACCGGGTTCTTGGGCCAGAATATGCTGATGATCATCTCTGGCGAGACGGTTCCGTTCCAAACAATCCCTCCGTGGATGACTTCGGTCAGGTCTTCCTTGCCGGGGATAACCATTAGGGCACCGATGCGCTTCTTTGCCATTCTGAATGCCGCATCCGCGATCATTTCCACGGGGGATCGGGTCTCTCGGTGAGGGAAGCCCCATAGAAAAGTCTTGAGGTTCCCCAACTGCAAAGCGGCGCGGATTTCGTTCCGGAATACCACGATGATGATGATGGCAGCAGCCGCAGTAATGCCGCGAACCGCCCAACTGGTGAGTATCAATCCGATGGAGGCTGCTACTTCCTGTAAAATCCAGAGAGATGTGACGCCTGCGAGCACACGAAAGGCATTCGTTCCCTGAAAGAGGACATAGACGCGAAAAAGGATATAGCTATTAATAAGAATGTCCACCAGATCTTGCCAGCGGACAGTGGCAAGCAATTGAAGGAGTCGAGTCATCATATCCGGATCATGGTATTAAAGGTGCGGATCAATCGGTGATGCTGAGACGAAGAACATCATAGATGTGGCCGTTGGTGTCCGCGATCTCCACGCGCCATGGGCCCTTGTCTGTCTCCCGGAGCTGAATGACACTGTAAGTAGTCCACTTGGGCGGATACAGCCTCAATTTGATCTGGGTGCTCAGTTGATCCCTGTGAAACCATCGATGATAGACAACGGCGGCCTGAGGAACCGGGTCAAACGCCGTGAAGCAGCACACCTGGCCTGCAGAGACGGAAAACACGATGCTCTCGCGAACAGGGATCAAGTTCTCAACCTTCTCGCATGTGCTGGCCTGGATCATGGTCGGCTTCAGGGCAACTTGCTCGGCGACGGCTGGCTGCCCGTGTCCCTGTTTGTCATTCTGAGCAAAAAGGTGGCTGCGATATGCCCAAAACAGGATAGTGAGCAGAAGCAGCAGGGATAAGAGCCTCGAACGATTGCGCATACGGAGGTCCTCCGGTGGTTGCGGGCTGAGATAATGCTGACTGTACCGTGTGGCGGGTCAGGACCGATGATCGGAAAGGAACCGCGCTCCCTGATCTTGAAGAGTCTCCACCTTCATATTGAATCAAGATATTTCGACATGCGAGCGATAGTCGACTCCCCGAAAAGGGGAGGGACTGTTGTGCCTGTCAAGAGTGTCCCGGAGTCCAGAACCCGTCTTGGGGTCCAGATAAGTTTGCCATTGTAGCCATGCATTCGCTTTTCGTCAAGTCGATTGCTGCTCAGACAGCTCAATGAGGGCGTGACCCTCTGCGGGTGACACGCGGGGCGATCCCCGGAGATGATCGGCGGTGGCCTGGATTTTTGCTGAAAGGCGAGTTGACAT
>JAAYUJ010000483.1 GCA_012517775.1 Deltaproteobacteria bacterium | reverse complement strand
GCCTCCAGCCTGCCCGATGGGTATGCCTCCGTGATGCACTGGTTCTGCATACTGCAGCCTGCCCTCGTGGTTGATGAAACTCGATCCCGTTTCAAAATGAGTTGTCGTGGGGAGAAACACATGGGCCTTTCGAACAGTCTCTGAGTCGAGGCAATCCAGCACCAGGAGCAGATCCAGATTCGCCATTGCTGCTTCCAACCGCTTCCTGTGAAGAAAGTCATGCAATGGATCTGCCTCAGCCACGATGAGCGCTCGAATCCTTCCCTCCTCGATGGATTCAAGCATATGAGAAAAGGGGCGGCAATGCAGCGGGCTCAAGAGACCCGCTCCAAAGGCGTTCGCACCGGGCAGCACGTACAGCAGCCCACCACGGCCCTGTGCCTTTTGGAGCCGCCTCACCAGGGATGCTGCAACAGATGGCGTGGATCCCCTGACGATATCCGTTCCACAGATGACGACGGGATTCCTGGCAAAACCGAGCTTTTCCGCAAGGGAATCCAGGATCTCTGCAATTTCGCACGGCAGGGCATTCTCCTTGGGGAGCCAGCTGGAATACTCCTGATTCTGGCCCGGATTCGTCCCGCCCTCACCTCCCACAAAACTGAAAATACGCTGAAGAGAGGCCTCGATACGGTCGGGAGCAACAGGGATGTGAATAAACGGAAGCGGCAGGAACACAGGTCGCGGGTCAATCACGACAACTTTTCCTTCCCTCCGGGCAGCCTGGCGCATGGCCAAGGCAAGCATGGGAGCCTCGTTGATGGCATCGACTCCTGCTGCCACAATGAAATCAGCATATTCCACATCTTTCAGGGTAACCGCAGTGGACTCGTCCAGGATGGAGACAGCCGACCTGACCTTTTCTTCCAGGTTGGAATCAACAAAGAAGTTGGGCATCTCCCAACCCTGAAGGCGGCAAAGGCGCTTGAGCATGCTCTGGGTTTCGAGACTGCTGCGGGATGATCCCAGACAGGCAACGGCACCTGAGCCTCCATGCCGGATGATCTCACGGAGCTTTTCCGCTGCAACCGTAATGGCACTCCTCAGTGAAGTCTCCCCATCCAGGGTCCTTGCGGTTCTTGGTCGTACCTGCAGGTTTGTGTATGGGAAACCGAACCGACCCCGGTCGCAGATGAAATGACCGTTCACCTTATGGTTGAATCTTGCCTCGATGCGGATCACCTCCCTGTACCGGGCGTTGGCCATGGTGCTGCAGCCCAGGGAACAGTGGACACAGATGGAAGGAGCCCGCTGGAGATCCCAACGCCTCGCCTTGCAGCGGGATGGTTTATCTGTGTAGACTCCGGTGGGGCAAATATCCACGAGATTTCCCGAAAAGGGACTCTCCAGGGGTCCGTCTTCAAAACGGCCGAAGAAGACGCGACAGGCGATCTGGAGAGGACCGAGATCCCGATAGCCGGCGTACTCCTGGTAAAACCGGGAGCACCGGTAGCAGTGGATGCAGCGGTTCATTTCGTGGGCGATGAGCTCTCCCAGGTACTGATCGTTGTATGTTCTTTTTCGGCCCTGATAGCGCCTCAGTCCATGCCCCCCCGAGACCGTTTCATCCTGCAGAAGGCACTGCCCCCCTTCGTCACAAACGGGGCAGTCATGTGGGTGATTCAGCATGAGGCACTCGATGATGAATCTTCGAAACTCCACCGCTTCTGCATCGGCGGTGGAGACGACCATGCCGTCCTGAGCATCGACCATGCAGCTCATCTGAAGACCTTTGACCGGTCCTTCGACGAACTTCACCGCACACATGCGGCAGGCTCCCACGGATCCAAGGGCTTCATGGTAGCAGAAACGGGGGATCATGATTCCCAACCGCTCAGCTGCTTCGATTACCTTTGTCCCTGCGGCAACCTCTATTTCCCTGTCATCGATAGTCAACCTGGGCATGAGTCGATGATTCTCCTGCTTCCTGTCCGCAAATGAATCCCGACGGGTTGTCCGGCGTGTTTTCACAATAACGTGCCGATCAACATTTGAAAGGACACTTTTTTTGGACGATGTGCTCCCGTACCTCATCTTCGAAGTGGGTCAGGAGCCCTTCAACAGGGGTGGCTGCACCGGGAGCCAGAGCGCAGTAGGCATTCCACAGGTGCTTGCAGATGCTGCGGATCCTCGGGATGAACTCTTCCCTGCCTTCTCCATGCTCGATGCGCCACAGGAGGTCTCTGAGGTAAGGCAGTCCTTCACGGCAGGGAGTGCACCAGCCGCAGGATTCCCGGGCGAAGAACTCGGTCAGATTGAGCACTGCGGCAAGCATGCATGTCTTGTGATCGAAGACGATGATTGCCCCGGTGCCCAGGCGGCTCCCGGCGGCGGCAACCGCATCGAAATCCATTTCCAGGTTATGGTGTTCCCTGGTGAGGAAGCATGTGGAGGCGCCTCCGGGCAGGAAGGCCTTGAGCTCGTATCCCTGAGCCATCCCCCCTGCGTGGCGTTCAAGTATCTCGCTGAAACGTGTTCCCATGGGGAGCTCAAAGCAGCCGGGATTGTTGACTCTTCCACTGACACAGAACAGCTTGGTTCCGGAACTTCCCTTCGTCTCCGCGAGGTTTCTGTACCAATCGGGGCCGTTTTGGAGAATGGGGGGAATATTGGCGAGGGTCTCCACATTGTTCACGACGGTCGGGCGGTCCCAAAGCCCCTTCACGGTGGGATAAGGAGGAGGCTTGACAGGATTCGGCCGCTTTCCCATTAGGGCGTTGAGAAGAGCGGTCGCTTCCCCGCAGATGTAACGGCCTCCGCTTCTGTGGACAACGATATCGAAGGAAAAGCCGCTCCCCAGGATGTTCTCCCCCAGGTAGCCGGCCTGCCGGGCGTTTTCAAGCTCTCCCTCCAGGATCACGGCACTGCTCTCGTAGGAGGGACGAATGAAGAGGTAGCCCTTCGAAGCAGAAATCGTGTAGCCGGCAAGGATCATCCCTTCGATGACGG
>JAAYUJ010000059.1 GCA_012517775.1 Deltaproteobacteria bacterium | reverse complement strand
CTTTCGGCAGACCGAATCCTTGATCTGCCCGAATTCATCCGGGGCCTGTGGTTCGTCCCCACTGGCGGAAGCCGCTACCTTGTTGGGCACAATTTGGGAGTTGCCACCCTGTTGCTCATGGGAATACTCTTGTTTCTGACTCTGCGCCGCCGCCTTCCTTATCATACCTGGAAAAAGAGCCACGAGTGGCTGGGCTTCGTCTTCGCCATGGTCATCGTTCATGTGATGACTGTGCAGCGGGATGTGGCATCCTATCCTCTCCTTGGAGGATGGATGTATGGCTGGATGATTGGGGCGGGGGCATCTTTCGTCTATATACGCTTCCTCTATCGTTTCATTGGTCCTCATTGTGCGTACCGGGTTGCAATCGTCGAGTGGATCGGTGATATCCTGGAACTGACACTCACTCCGCGCACCAGCGGAATGGATTTCAAACCGAGCCAGTTCGTCTACCTGGTCGTCCATAAGGCAGGCATCACCCCGGAGCCTCATCCATACTCCATAGCCTGCGGCTACAACGTGCAGTCGACCATTAAGCTCGGCATCAAGCGCACAGGTGATCACACGGCAACCCTTGACCTTCTCGAACCGGGGGACCCCGTCACTCTGTACGGTCCCTACGGCCGATTCAGCGAAGCATTTCTCCGGGCGGATCGCGACTGCATTTTCATCGGAGGAGGCATCGGGATCACGCCATTTATGGGCATGTGGCACGTGGCGCTCCACTCGGAAGAACGCGTTGAGGGAGATGATTTGCCCGAAGAGCTTGGACGACTTCATCTGGAAATGATGCGCCGATGGAGAAGTCCCCGGGTGGCCCTTTTCTACGTCTGCGATAAGGAAGAGCAGGCAAGCTTTGACAATGACATCAGGAAAGAGGTTATGTTGAGCCAATCTCACGGTTTTGCGGATTTGAAGAAGCGGGGTCACCACTACGAACTCTACCTTTCATCACGGCAAGGTTTTCTCTCTGCCGCATACGTAGACCGGCACGTCTCAGGTGGCGCATTGAACAAGAATATCTTCCTCTGTGGACCGTCACCCATGGTGGTATCGCTTATGGCACAGTTCAAAGCGCTGGGTGTCAGGAAAGAGCAGATTATCATCGAAGACTTCAACTTGGTTTGATGCTGGAGCGGGTCCCATTGGTTGAGCTCACTGAGGACCGGCCCAGGCAGAAGCGGAAGAGGCAGCACCCTACCTCCATCGGCAGCCCCTGCCTGAACTGTTTCTCCCTTGAACAAGTCAATGATGTCTCAAATCTAAGGGCAATCCAGCGAAGCTCATGAGACATCAGCCCTTGTGAGCATGCACTGCGACCCGGCTGATATGTGACTTCTCAATGAGCCCAGGTGACGATAGCTTTGTTGGTCGGGTTTCCATACCCGACACCATGGCGCAAAGGCTGTCGGGATTGGAATCCCGACCTACTTATTGAGAAATCACGCTGATATGACCACATAATTCTGCAACTGCCTGAGACCGCATGTCGTCCTGCTTGTGCGAGACACCAAGGGTAATACCCCTTGAAGGGAGAAGGAGATCATGCGACCGGAGAGGTTCCAGCTTTCGGAGGAAAGAGCGTGCAGGAGTGACATCCAGGGT
>JAAYUJ010000058.1 GCA_012517775.1 Deltaproteobacteria bacterium | reverse complement strand
TCGCACATGGGTATCGTCGGCCTGGGCCTCTCCACCGTGACGGTGGACGGGCTCAACGGGGCGGTGTTCCAAATGTTCGCCCACGGGGTGATGACCGCCTTGCTGTTCTCGTCGGTGGGCTACATCTATGACCGGACTCATACCAAGATGATCGCGGAGCTCGGCGGTTTGAGCCACATCATGCCGGTGGCGTCGGGTTATTTCATCCTTGCTGCCATGGCGAGCATGGGCGTCCCGGGCCTTGCGAGCTTCTGGGGTGAACTGGTGGTGTTCATCGCGGCGTTCAAGGTTTATCCGGTTCGTGGTGCCGTTGCTGTGCTGGCTTTGGTGATCAGTGCCCTGTTCATGCTGCGCGTGGTGCAGCAAACATTTTACGGTTCCGGTCACGAAAAGCATGCCGGGCTGCCCGACGTGCCCTTTTCCCTTGGGATTCCGCGGATGATCCTCGCCGCAGTGCTGGTTTGCTTCGGTCTTTACCCGACGCTTCTCTTCGACATGATCGAAACGGCATCGGTACCGTTCATGAATGGATTGCCATGATGAGATGGATGCTGCTGGGTCCGGAGATCTACACCTTCTTGGCGGCTTTCTGCTTCCTGATCCTTTCCATGACGACAAAGCCCGGCAGGAGGCGTGATCACCTGACGGCCCTCCTCCTCGCGGGCTTCGGGGTCCTTCTTTCCCTTGCAGCCATCCGGGAGGACGGACTTCTGTTCTCAGGCGCTTACCGGGTAGACCTTTTTTCCAAGGTGTTCAAGGCACTGCTCGCCCTGGGTCTCTTCCTGATTGTCTGCATCTGCCGGGAAATCAGGGAGTTCCGGGAAGAAAACCGCTATGAGTTCTTCCTGATGCTCTTTGTTTGCACGCTGGCCATGATGCTCCTGGTCAGCGGCAATCACCTTCTGACTCTATACGTTTCCCTGGAGCTCTCCAGCTATTCTCTCTATGTACTGGTCTCATTGCGAAGAGACCGGGACACAGGTGTGGAAGCAGGCATCAAATTCTTTCTCGTCGGGATTTTTGCGTCTGCGTGGATGCTTTTTGGAATGGCGATCCTTTACGGCACGGCCCGTGTGATGACTCTCAACGGCATGGCCGGCGTCATTCCCGGGATGATGGATCAGCCTGCCGTGCTCCTGGGGCTGGTCCTGACCCTCAGCGGCTTCTTTTTCAAGCTTGCCGTCTTCCCGTTTCACTTCTGGGTTCCGGATGTCTATGAGGGGGCCGCAAATGAGGTCGCCGCCTACATCGCAGCCGTTTCCAAGGTGGCGGCCATCGCCATTCTGCTGCGGATCATCTCATCGGCGGGGCAGGGTGGAACCGTTCTCGTCCATGTTCTCGTCGTGCTCTCCGTCGCTTCAATGACCGTGGGAAATCTGGCGGCCATCACGCAACAGGATCTGAAGAGGCTCCTGGGCTACTCCACTGTGGCCCATGGGGGCTATGTCCTCATCGGGGTCCTGAGCATGAGTCCCCCGGGATATGCCGGTGTCGTCTTCTATGCCCTGGCCCTTCTGGTGATGAAGTTCACGGTGTTTCTGGTGGTTGTGAAGGTCGCCGGGGATGGGGGAAACCTGCAAATGGAACAACTGGCCGGTCTGCACAGGCGATCGCCCATACTCGCCCTGGCCCTGATGGTCTCTCTTTTCAGTCTCGCGGGCATTCCTCCCACAGTGGGATTCACCGGTAAGTTCCTGGTTTTTGTCGCCGCAATGGAAAAGGGTCATTTCACCCTGGTGCT
>JAAYUJ010000482.1 GCA_012517775.1 Deltaproteobacteria bacterium | reverse complement strand
TTGCGCCGGGAATCAAAAGGGATTTCCCTGATGCGCGGCAGAAGAGCCTCTTGACCGGCCAGATCCAGGCCCCCCTTCAAGCAGGCCACTTTGAGGGCTCCCTCCGTGGGATCGCCCAGTATGGACCAGTGGGGAGATTCCAAGTCGGGGGGGAGCAGTCGGGCATTGTTGCAAAGTCCCGCTGCAAGAAGCAGTTCACGTAAATCTCCACGAATAGGCTTTTCAATGAGATTCCCTTCGTGGAGGACTTCTCCCTCAGGACTGTATCCGACATTTGTGAAGGTGTATGCGCGGCCGGCCATCCAGACTTCCTTCACCGTCATCTCGTTCTGGGTCAAGGTGCCCGTCTTGTCCGTACAGATGATGGTCGTGCAGCCGAGAGTCTCCACGGCGGAAAGTCTCTTGATGAGAGCGTTTCTGCGTGACATGCGTTCCACGCCCATTGCCAGGGACAGGGTGACTGTCGGCAGCATGCCTTCCGGAACGAAGGCCACGATCATTCCCATGGAAAAGAAGAAACTTTCATGGAGACTCAGTCCGGTGAGCACCAGCGCAAGAACGAAGAAAGCCGTTCCCACGGTAACTGCAATGAGGGAAACCAGTCTGGTGACGCGGTTCATCTCCTTTTGCAGTGGACTCGGCTCCTCCAGCAGGCTTTGGGTATAGCCGGCGATCCTGCCGAACTCCGTTTGCATTCCTGTCGCCACGACCACAGCCTTTCCCGTTCCAGCAACAACGCTGGTGCCGGCAAAAACCAGGCTGGGAATATCCAGTCTCATGATGCCGACTGTGATCGTGGGGTCCTTAACCTTTTTGATATGGTGGGATTCACCGGTAAGCGTCGACTGGTCCACCCGCAGTTCGGCATCGTCAATGAGGCGCCCGTCGGCGGATATGTGATCCCCTTCGGCGAGAAGCATGATATCACCCGGCACCAGTTCCGCAGCAAGTACCCGAAGTACTTGCCCGTCTCGAAGCACATTCGAGTAAACCGGGAGTAGTCGGCGTAAAGCAGCTGTCGCCTTCTCCGCCTTGTACTCCTGAGAGAAGCTGAAGGCTCCGTTGATGAGGTTGACCAGAATAATGGCCAGGCAGAGCTGGGGCAGGTTTGCCAGAAGAGCGAGGAGACTCGCCACCCAAAGCAGGATGGCCATAAGGTGCGTGAAGTTGGCCACGAACTTGACGAGTAGACTTCTGCTGCGGATTTCCTCCACAGTGTTTCTTCCGTAAATATTCAGGCGTCTCTCCGCCTCCTCCTGCGAGAGGCCGTCGGCCCCTGTCTTTAAGGCTTCAAGGACCTCGTGCACTTCGAGTGTCTCATAGGCGGGTTTGTTGCTCCTTTCAACGCCGCTATTCCTTACCGGATCCTGTCTTGAGCTCATGAAATCCCTTGCCGTTACGAAAGGCTCGAAAAATGATAGCTTACAAGGATGAGATTTTGAGCGGGTTGCGCAGGTGCTTTCGCAGATTTGAACCGTTTCGCGAGAATACTTCCACTGGTCGAATGGAGTCAACGGGGATCTGTTATTCTGAAAGAACTACCGGTCTCTCATGCCTCTTCAGAGATACTACCTCAATGAACAGGTCGGAATTCCAATCCCGACATTTCCTGCGGCAAGATGTCGGGTATGGAAACTTGACCTGCAGACCTGTCGCTACCTGGGCTCATTGAGAAGACATGCGTGCGTCGGGATTGGCACGGCTTATGAATTCATTAGAGGATTGTCGAGTTTTCATAAACCCGGGAACGGTTGCGTAAAGTATGGATCGTTTTCTGGCGAGGTTGCCGGGGGGGCAGTTTCCAGAAGACTCCCGAGGATGGTCCGGTTGTTTCAAGGGGGTGCTGTTTGGAAACATTTTGCACCCTCTCGGCGGTAAGACGGAACGGTCTGTTCCCGGTTGCTCCATGATTCCGCATATCCTGAGGGGTGCTGGACCGGTCGGTCGGGACCCCAGTCCGGGCAACCTTGCCGAAAAATTGAAGGGGCCGTTTTCTTGTGCGTGCATCATTGTTCAGTTGATGGGATTTCAGTGTTGACGTCGTGCCCGGGCTGAATATCAAGCGGGGTGGAAGGCGAAAACGACAGAGATGAAGGGAGTGTTGAGCATGAAAATAGCGGTATCGGCACATGGTGCCGGTCTTGACAGCGGGATGGACCCGCGGTTCGGGAGATGCCAGTATCTCATTGTTGTGGATACGGAGACGATGGATTATGATTCTTTTGCGAATCCCTCAGTCTCGGCATCGGGCGGTGCCGGGATACAGGCTGCCCGCTTCGTGGCCGAAAAGGGAATCCATGCGGTCGTGACGGGCAGTATCGGTCCCAATGCCCAGGAAGTCCTCTCGTCTGCCGGAATCCGCATGTTTACCGGTGCGAGCGGGACGGTTCGAGAGGTTGTTGAACAGTTCAAAGCCGGTCTGCTCCAAAATGCGAGGAACCATGATAATCGTTGAGCCGCATTGCGCGTCGTGCCCTTACGAGTGGTCGGAAAGATACTGTCGTCATGATAAGGGCAAAGCTCCCGAGGATTGTCCGTCTGTGCATCATCGTGATCTAGTGAAAGAGGCGGCGGAAGCGATGAAGTCGCCGGAAGTCTTTGAATTTGCTCGACAGGCTTCCATTCAGGAAGCTGAAGGGTACGGTTTTAAGGAAAGAGGCTACGGGCAGGTTCGCCCGGTCAAACCGCGTATTGTGGAAGTGATCGAGTTTGCCAGGAGAATGCATTTCGAACGGATTGCCCTTGTGTTCTGCGTGGGGCTGCGTGGAGAAGCCGCCACAGTCCAGGAGATATTTCAAAAGCAGGGACTGGATGTCCTCTCCATCGTTTGCAAAGTGGGAAGGGTTTCCAAAGAACTCCTCGATTTGACCCGAGACCAGCAGATCAACCGTGAAAGCTTTGAATCCATGTGCAATCCCGTGCTACAGGCACTCATCGCCAATCGATGTGAATCGCAGCTCAACGTGCTCCTCGGTCTCTGCGTCGGACACGATTCTCTCTTTCTGCAATATGCGAAGGCCCCATGTACCGTTCTGGCGGTCAAGGACAGACTCCTGGGTCACAATCCCCTTGCAGCCGTATATCAATACAACAGTTATTACCGCTACCTGAAGCACCGCGTTGACTGAAACGTTTTTTCGAGTAATCGTCGCTGCGACCTTGGCCAGGCAAAAGAGCATCAAAAGGCCCTTACTGCTAGCCTCTTCACCATGAAATTGCAGAGGGCAGCGGCGGCTTGCCACGATGGAGATCGTTCAGAAGAGGAGTTATGGAGGTGATTTCTCAAGGAGTCCAGGTAACGACAGCTTTGCAGGTCACGTTTCCGTACCCGATGCCCTGGCTGATGGAACTTTTCCAAGAAAGGAGGACAATGGCATGGAGAAAAATCCTGAGAAATGGGTGTGCGCTCACTGTGGCTATAGCGAGTCCGGGAGATTTACGGGAGACATCTGTCCCCAATGCGGATTGACTTACTGGGAATGTGACAAATGCGCCTTCATATTCACAGCGG
>JAAYUJ010000057.1 GCA_012517775.1 Deltaproteobacteria bacterium | reverse complement strand
TCTTGCCGGACAAGAATCGTGGTGACCCGTTCAACGGGCACGGCTCGCCGCAATGACGCGTGCTTACGAAAGTCATGGTTTTACCGCCGAGAACGCAGAGAGGATTCCACGGAAAAAGCTCTACGGGCGTTCCGGTCTCCGCGGCAATCTCTTTGCTTTTCATGATTTCGCATGTCCCGGAGGGGCATTTGGGATTGCTTCGCAGGGATTCTTTGCGGCAAGGCACCTATTGTGGATGGGAAAGAAGCGATAGGGCAGGCATTTGGGATTGCCCCGAATCGACCCCGAATCGAAATGATAAGACCTTGGAGAACAACATGCCTGAAACGGAAATCTCCATTTCCTCGGGGGACATCACACTGGAAGCCCGCCTGGACGATGCCGCCGGTGTCGACACGGTCGTTCTCTGCCATCCTCATCCCCTGTACGGCGGGAACATGGACAACAACGTGGTTTGGACCCTCAAGAAGACGCTCCGCGCCTTCGGATGGTCGACGTTGCGGTACAATTCCCGGGGGGTGGGAAGGAGCGGCGGCTTTTACGGGGACGGGGAAGGGGAAACGCAGGATCTGCTCGCGGTGTTGAATTATGTCATGCAGAAGAGGAACAGAATCCTGCACCTGGCCGGATACTCCTACGGGGCCTGGGTTGGCCTCAAAGCCGTCGCTTCAGGCTTTTCCCCGGCATCTCTTATCCTTGTGTCGCCTCCCCTCGATTTCATCTCTTTCCAGGGGCTGGCCGTTCCCCATGTGCCCTGTTTGATCACCCTGGGAACGAAAGACGAATTCTGCAGGGTTAGCTCCCTGGATGACTGGCTTGCCTTGCTGAATCTGCCCGGTGAAATCCTCACGGTGGAGAAGATTCCCCGTTGCGACCACTTCTACCGGGGCTGGGAGTCCACCCTCGCCTCGGCGGTGGAAGCTTTCCTCAGAGATCACACATGAAATATCATGATGTAAATCTGTGAGGGCTCCGGGCACTGTTCCAAAAAGTCCTTTGGTTCACTGCCCGTAGGTCGGGATTCTAATCCCGACGAACCGATGTCTGGTATGGAAACCCGACCTACCAAGCGACTTGTCATTGTTCAGGGTGCCCCGAAAGGGCATGAGAGACTGCGGTGAGAGCATGCGGTTTTCGCAGTTATGGGTGCCTCCAAGGGCATCAGGGACTGCTGCGAAACGCCTCCGGATTCATTGCCTGCAGGTCGGGATTTCCATCCCGACAACGGAGTAACTTATAGGAAACCCGACGAATGTTTTCACCGTCGCGGAATGAGTGAACGCTGCTTCTGTGGTTGGTAGTCAGAGAGTGTTCAGAAGCTCCCGAAGAAATGGAGAGCGAGGTCGTTTAACTCATCCCGGCACTCCACATGAAGGGAATGGCCCGCTCCAGGGATGACCACCAGTTCCGCTTCTGGCAGCATCTCCCTCATGAGGTAACTGTTTTCGCGGGGTACCATGATGTCCCGACTCCCCGTTACGATGAGCACAGGAGGGGTGATCTCTCCGAATCGGTCGGAGCGGTCGAACGATTGGATGGCGGCCAATTGCGCCTGCAGAGCGTACTCGGGCTGCTCCGGGGCTGCCAGTTGCACCGCCCGGTATTCCTCGATGAGCTTCCGTCTCGTCTTCTGGCAATTCTTGCTGAAGAAAAGCGGGATGTTCTTGTCGATGATCTCCGCAAGGCTCAGCCCATCATTACTCATCAAGGTCCGGATTACTTCCGGGGAAGGGGGGATGCGCAGCTCGCCTCCGAAGTGTGTGCACCCCAGAATAAGTGCCTTCACCCGCTCCGGCGCCTCAAGGGCGATCTCCTGGGCGATCATTCCTCCCATGGAGAGACCCATGACGAATGCCTGCTCTACCCCGAGGTGATCCAAAAGGCAGAGGGCATCGCCTGCGAAATCCCCCATGGAATATGGTCCGGGAGGCATGCTCGATCTCCCTGCCCCCCGGTTGTCGAAGATGATTGTCTTATAGAATTCTTTGAAGAAAGGGACCTGCCCGTACCAGGACCAGCTTCCACCTCCCAGGCCGCTTATCAGCAGCAGAGGAAAACCCTCTCCTTGAACCTCGTGGAAAATTTCAACCGCTCCGCATGAACAAAAGGACATGAGACCTCCAATGGGAAGAAGCAAGAGAAGAGGATTTCCCGCCGAGCCGTGTGCTCTCCCCGTAATGAGGTGTCGGTCTGCAGGAAACAGATTGCCGGGTGATCTGCACACCGTGCCGGAATACCATCATCCACGCGATCATGGCCATGAAATGGGAATCATCCGCTTCTCCATCAGCGTTCCCAGGGTTTGGCGGGGGGCTCATAGAAGACGAGATACTTACGGCCGAGGAAATTCACCATGAGCACCAGAAACGAGGCGATGCTCTTGGCCAGCCACGGCCGGACACCGGGAAAAAGGAGCAGCCACAGAGTGAAGAGATAATCGATCCCCGCGGATAAGACGACCACAAGGATGTACATCAGCACCTCCTTCGGTCCACTCCAGCGGGCCTTGTGACGGAACAGAAATGCAATGCACTGAAGGTAGTTGAACGCCGCTGCAATGAAATAGGCGGTTACGGCCGCAGTCATCAATTCCATGCGCAAATGCAGGAAGAGCAGGAAGAACGCCAGGTTGCACAGTGCCGAAGTGGTGCCGATGAAAAGATAGATGAGGAGCTGGATAGGGGTGGGGGCTTTGTGAGCGTTGTACTTCAGAACGCAGTAAAGTGCCCGGAAACCGTCCTTCCAGCCGATTTTCTTTCCGTCGCTGTACGTTCTTCCATGGTAGGAAATGCCCACTTCGAAGATCTTGGGGCGCAGATGAGCAAGCTTGGCCGTCAGTTCGGGCTCGATTCCGAACCGGTCCTCTTCGAGCTCGATACGGGAGAGTATTTCCCTCCGCATCACCTTGTAACATGTCTCCATGTCTGTGAGGTTGAGGTCCGTGAACATGTTCGAGAGGAGGGTAAGAAAGCTGTTCCCCAGTGCATGCCAGAAAAACAGCACGCGGTGTTCCTCGGCCGTGAGAAATCGGGAGCCGAAGACAACGTCGGCATCGCCCCTCAAAATCGGGTTGATCAGCTTCCTCAATTCGGCGGGATTGTACTCGAGATCCGCATCCTGGATGGCCACGATCTCACATCGGGCCCGGGCGAAGCCTGTTCGCAGGGCTGCACCCTTTCCCCGGTTCCTCTCATGGCGGAGAACCACGATCTCGGGGCGCTCCGCTGCAAGGGAATCGGCGATGGTCAGGCTCGCATCCTCCGATTTGTCGTCCACCAGGATAATTTCCAGGGAGAGGTCTTCGTCCTGGATATCGAGGAGTCTTCGGATGCAGCTTTCCAGGGTCCGGGCTTCGTTGTAACAGGGAACGACGACGGACAGACTGGTCTTCCTGAAGACGGGAATGGGATGCAAAAGGGCTCTCCTTACAATATGCCGGGCGTGCATTGCCCGGGCGAGAAGTATCGTCCGATGCTTTCCATGCGCTGCCCAAGCCCCTTCTCTCTATAGGAACGACGAAAACTGCGGGCTGCCGAAACACGGGATCGTTGCCGAATATAGCCGTAAAATCACAAAGGTCAATCGGTGAGTTTCTGTCGGCTGCCCTCGTGGGAATCGGGCGGGGACACAATAAGACCGGATGCTGGATCAAGCCCTTCCTAAGCCCTTCCTAACGGGAAGGGGGTTTGATCGGGTACCTTCCGGGAGAAGTGATTACTTTGGATGAAGTATATAGAATCACTGTAACTTCTCAATAAGCCCAAGCAGCGATTGTTTGGCAGATCGGGTTTTCATACCCGACACCTTGGCGAAAAGGCTCTCGGGATTGGAATTCCGAGCTACTCATTGAGGAACTACGAATCACTTGTGGCTGAGATACGCTAACCAGAGCACCACAGAAAGGCGTGCTCAGAATGGTTCTTGGCATAAACTGCGCGATTGTCATGAGTTATCAAAACATGTCTTGAGACTATCGAAGGGAGTGAACGCGGCCGACTTCCTGTTCGTGTTTAGAAAACTCGAACACATGATGTGTGTCGTTAAACATGAGAGTGATCACGCTTTGTCGGGGAACTGCCCTGAGCATTTCTTTAGAGAGCTGCAAGTGCATACTCCCCATGCAGGTTTGATGTTGCACTTCAGTCGCGCCAACCGGGGCCGAAAATATCATCGCGGTCGACTTCGAAGTCGAAATAGATGTTGCCAAGCCTGTTGCCCAAGGCCGGCCGCCATTTGTCCGGCAAGGTCTCCCGGGTGGGCATCCCGACCTTCACCTCGTGAACGCGCTTTGCACTGTAATTGCCGTCGGTATCCTTGATCCTGATTTCGGCCCGGACTGTCTTCCACCCGACAAAGGGGGCGGGGAAGTAGATGGCCACGTGTCCGGAGAAGCTGCGTCGATTCTGGCCGCGCAGATAGACGATTTCCGTGGAGCTCCTTCCACCCAGTTGGGTTACCTCAAACCAGAAGTACCGCATGTCTCCTCCGGCATCACTTCCTTCGAGAAATATGAGCCAGGGGCCTCCCTGAATGGAGGAAAACGCAAAGCTGTCTTCCAGTACCGGGCCGTGCAGAACAGGGTCTGCAGGGGATGGCGGAGCGGCGGAGACCAATGCCGGAGAAAGAAGCAGAATGAACAGGCTTCCCGTGAGTAATCTTTCCAGGGAAACCCAAAGCCGACTCTTCAGTTTGACCATGGTGTCCTCCATTCCAACCCGGGTTCAAAGGGGTATTTTGCAAGTACTTCTCGGTTCCACCGATGGATGACTTTACTGGGCCCACAAAAGGCAACCTAAGATAAAACGATTCGCTACGTACTCCAAGTATAATCACATTGCGATAATTAATCACTCTCGTGAACAGAGAGACCGGATTCCTTCCTGATCTTTTCTCCGGAGTCGGCTCCGGGCCTGGACTCAATCTAATTGAAAACCGAGCGGGGACGCATGCAATGAATGTCCGACCATCGTCCGGCGATCGGGGGGCTCTCCATCTCATCGCAGATTTGCATCAAATCATCCGTTCCGTTCGCCCTGAGCAGGGTATCCAGAAACGAACTTTTCGACCGAGCGTTCACTCTTCGATACCTTGACCCTTCGAGACCTTGCTCAGAGCGAACGCTTCTGGTTGGTTCATGGAGGATCGAAGTTCGCGGTGTTTTCACGCGAATGTCCGACGAGCCGGTTTTTTCGATGTTCGTGGTCTGAACTTT
>JAAYUJ010000481.1 GCA_012517775.1 Deltaproteobacteria bacterium | reverse complement strand
GGGTGCCTCCCGCGGCATCCAGGGATGCATTAAGCCTCAGCACTTCGTGAAACAGGCACAGACCCGGCATACTGAACTCAGGTTGGAGTGCAGGGGGTCCGTGCGGGTTGCTTATCCCTCCAGCAGTGTCCTTTCACTGGAACGCGCAACCCCTGAGCTCTTCTCTCACCTCCTTTCTTGTCTGCCCATGGGCATCGACAGCGTCGAAACGCGTGTGTCCCCGGGATCCGGCACTTATGCTGAAAACTCAACGACATGAAATGCGTCGAGAAGTGCTGACTGAAAATTGAGAGAGTAACTTCTGTGAAGCAGTCTGCGATAGAGATATTGGAATCTGAGCTGTAACGATGCGTTATGGTCGCTTGAGGAAAGGAAGACCTGAAGAGAATGAAAACCGCGTCGACTTTCGGATATGCCGCCGCCACAGAGAGGAATTACAAAATCCTTGCCAAAAGACTGGGGGCTCGAGAATTGGCAGGATGAACAAAAATATCTTTAGTATTTTTAATATGTTTGGTACCAAGCCGATGGAAAAGCGAACAGCCTGAGAATCATTCAGCTGAATGAGAAGGCTGCCAAACTGTACGAAATTCGACTGGTCGGCAATCCTAAATTTTCTTAACCTATTGTAACGAAATACTTTATAGCGATGTACAAAATACGACCTGATTTTCAGTTCAGAGTCTGAGACTCAGGAACGAGGCCATAGCGGTGGATCATGCTGTAGAGGGTGCTCCGGCTGATTTTGAGGCGGCGTGCGGCTTCGTGCTTGTTCCAGTTGGAATCGTTGAGAACGCGCAGGATCAACTGCCGCTCGTTTTCCTGAAGGGATGTGGAGGCGGCATGACCGGAAGCCTCCCGCAAAAAGCGGGGCAGATGACCCATCTGGATGACATTCTCCTGGGTGAGCACGACGGCGTGGCTCATGGCATTCTCCAATTGGCGCACATTTCCCGGCCACTCATAGTCCATGAGTACCTGCATGGCATCAGGAGACAACCTGGTGATCTTCTTCCCCTCTTTGAGATTGTATTTTTTCAAAAAATGCTGTGCCAGGAGAGGGATGTCTTCTTTTCGCTCCCTCAAGAGAGGCAGATGGATGGAGATGACATTGAGCCTGTAATACAGGTCGTCTCTGAAACGTCCTGCCCTGACCTCGGTCTGCAGGTCACGGTTGGTTGCCGCCAGGACCCTCACGTCCGCCGCAATGGATGTTTCACCGCCAACCCTCTCAAAGCAGTGGTCCTGCAGGAACCTGAGGAGAAGAATCTGTGTGGCGGGAGCAATGTCGCCGATTTCATCAAGAAAGAGGGTTCCGCCGTGTGCACGCTCAATGCGTCCCTTTTTCTGGCGGATGGCTCCGGTGAATGCGCCTTTTTCATGGCCGAAAATCTCGCTCTCCAGGAGGGCCGGTGAATAGGCGGAGCAGTTGGCTACCACAAAGGGGCCTTTATACCGGTGGCTCCGATTGTGGATGGCTTGAGCCACCAGTTCCTTTCCTGTACCGTTTTCTCCGGTGATCAACACCGTGGCGTCGGAGCTTGACACCAGGCCGATGAGCTCATAAACCTCCTGCATGGCCTTACTCTGGCCGATGATCTCACCGTAAGCGGCCCTCTCGGCCGCATGTCGACGCAGTTGATTGATCTCGGCCTCGTGGATGACCAGTTTATGAAGATGGCCTGCCACCTGATCGAAGAGGGCGTGAAGAAAACGAATGTCCTCCCGGCTGACATTTCTTGAGGGACTTCCTCCCACGAAGCACAAACCGACGCTCTGATTCTCGGTGCGAATGGGAAGCCAGAACCAGGAGTCATATTTTTCGCCGAGCACTTTCGCGAATTCAGGCAGATCGCGGAAGCGTCCGGAATGGAGGACCTGCCGGTGCTCAACTTTGTGGAGATAACGTGTGAAGTCCAGGACAACACCGGCTTGCTCCATCTTGCGCAACATCTGAGCAACCGGCTGGGCGATGGAGGGATCGCATGCTTCGAGCCGGAGGAAATGATTGCCGGCAGGATTCAACAGAAAGAGGAAAGGAACGCATTCCGGGCAAATCCGCTGCACAATCTCATATAGAGATTGAACCAGTTCACGGATGGAACCCTTGGCATTCATCTGGCGGGAGATCTCGAAGAGCGTTTCCAAATGCTGTTGGGTTTTTTGGAGCTCCCTGGTGCGGGAAGCGAGGGTCTCTTCCATTTTCCGTCTATCGGTGATGTCCCGTTCGATACGAATGATCAGATGAGGAGCCCCGGAGCTGTTCCGCACCGGGTGGGCGATAACCTGAAACAGGCGCGCCTGCCCTCGCACATCTGGAAATCCCTTTTCCACTTCGACGGAGCGGTTGGTCTGATAGGCCTGCTGCACCGGACAGGACAGGCCGTCTGCCTGGCAGGGGCGACCCCGTCCCAGGATGACTTCGTAGCAGGGTTTGCCCAAAACCGATGACGCCTTATTGAGTCCCAACCGGCTGACAAACGGCTTGTTTGCCTGGATGATTCGATAGCTTATGGGGTCGATGACCAGCAGATTGTCGGAAATGATATTGATAACTTCGCTGCAAAAGCTCCTGGCCGCCAGGAGGTCGTCTTCCGTCTTTCTGAGGGGCGTGGCGTCATGGATGAACATCATGAATTCAGGATGAGTCGCATCGGTCATCAGGGGAATGATTGTGGTCAGGCCTACAACGGTCTCTCCGTTTTTCCTTATGAATCGAAGCTCGGAGCGGTATGGCTTCTCAGGGCTCAATCCGCCCAGCAAATCAGTGGTGAACATTCCGCAATCCGATGCCAGCAGGGTCAGTATGGTGCGTCTCCTTAGATCGTCCAGAGGATAACCCAGGAGTCTCACCATGGAATCATTGGCGAAAACCGGACGGCCTTCGCCATCAAGAGTGCAAATGGCTTCCGTGGCGAGATTGAAAAGAACGCGGTATTTCTCTTCCGCAGCGGCGACCTCTTTATTCACCAGAGAATCACCGGAAAGGTCACGAACATGCTGGATAATCTGTGTGACTTGGCCGTCACTGTTCTTGAGGGGAAACGCATTGATTCGAAAAACGCCTCTGCGGCCGTCTGGAAGAGAGAGAACCTTTTCCAGAAAGCACTGCTCCCCCGTCCTGGCAGCTGTGACCGTTGGACAATCAGGGCATGGAGAGTTCTCCCGGCAGAAGAGATCATGACAGCGAGACCCGATGATTCGGTCTGCGCTCAGTTGAAAGAGAGACTCCATGGCCTGATTCACCTGGAGTACCTTGAGCTCCCGATCAAGAAGCAGCAACGGATCAGCCAGTCCATTCATCCATTGGTCGAACAGGGTGTCATTTCCAAAACAGATAGCAGCCATAAGCGCTCCTAAACCGAGTTCCCACCGGCGGACGACTCTGGAAAACCGCCCTGCCCGTCGTTACGATATCTAAAATGAAATCCGAGTACTCTCTCTATGAGTGGGTCGGGATTCCAATCCCGACAGCCTTTGCGCCAAGATGTCGCGTATGGAAACCCGACCCACGATGCGGTTGTTACCTGGACTTATTGAGAAGTCACAAATCCGGCACAGAAACTTCACTGGAGAAGATCAGCAAAATGTCCAGTAAGGCTGTGAACGCCGCAAAAAACATCCCGGCTGACCAGCGTATCTTCTATGGGGATAAAAGCTGCAGGAATAACTCGCGCGGAGACCCGTCAGGTCGGAAGCGTGCGCCGTGACGATCGGTTAAGTCACGAAAAATCGGCGGTGAATAAGCGCAGTATGAGTCGGAATCCTACCAATCAGGAAACTGGTTCATCGGATCAAGCACCAGATCAATTCGCTCTCTCGCAGAGTAAGCCGTGTTCACGGAGTGGGAAGAATGAGCCAACCGTCCAGAATTCGACTGGAGTCAAACCACGTGCTAGACATTATGCCAAACCCCCAGTTGGCTGTCAACGGCGAATGGGTAACGATTTGTCGTCGGAGCCAAGACAAAGGAGCCACGTAACAAGCTCTGAGTAACAGGATACCCCCACAAAGCTCCCTGCCCGCTTTCACGGTAGGAAGGCGTCTCACGGGCTTATTAAGCGGCAGCAGCCTCTTCTGGACGGAATGCCACGGCAGCCCCGCCTCCAGGTCTACAAATGCTCTGCGCATTATTGCTCTCAGCTTTCTGGCTCCATGGGAAATTCCACCTGGACCTCGCCTGCAAGGCTTCTTAGAAAACCTCCGGGAATTTGCTTTTGAACCTCTTCCGAATCCGTCTCCAGGACTTCGCAGAGGGCATGGACAAGCCCTTCATAAAAATGAATGAGAGCTTGAAGACCCTCCTCGGGATGCCCGGTCATCCTTGCCTCGGCAAGGGTCTGAGTGATGAATGGATCATCGGCCAGACCGAGAGAGGATCCTTTGAGAATCTCCGGGTACTGGAGGGGTGGAATGGATGAGTTGCCCAGGAGCCATTCCAGCTGAAGCAGGACACATATGCAATACTCAAGACGTTCTCTGACTTCCTGGTGGGAAAGCATCTAGGGCCCATCCTTTCGACGACCATGAAGCCTGTCTCCTCTCCGACTCTTGTCGAAACAGTAAACCTCCATACCGGGAACGATCACCCTCACCGTCGGGACATTCAGATCGGGGCGTGTGAGGTCCACCACGATAATCCTGTTGAATCCCATTTCCTTTAACCTCTTTCCAATGAACTCAATGTCTGTGAGGATGTCCGGCTCGTAATTGTATTCAAATTCGCCCAAGTTCTTTTGTCTTTGGGCGAAGAACCGCGCATTCTGAAATTCCACATCATGGTCAAAGTATGCAGGGGGTTGCCTCAGCCCCCCAATGCCGTGTTTCTGAATGAGAAGAGCTCTCGTTGTCGCAACCTCCATCAATGCACGAGCCATGGCGACACGCGGATCCAGATGAGCCCCGAATCCATCGACCGGCATCATCGATGGGTGCTCGAGATCCTGCGAAAAAGCGGCAATGACGGGTACACCAATTTCCGTCGTGATGTCTTTCGTCGCGATTTCAATGCGTGAAGCCTCGAACTTCTGCATTAGCTTGGCGAGAAATGCGTGCCCGGCAATATCCTCCATGGCCACCGCCGTCTCCATCTTCCCCCTGTACCTGGCGATGCTCCAGGCATCTCTTTCGATCACTTCCGTCAAACCGTGAAAGACTGCTTCTTCCATCGTGTTTCCCGATGCGAGACCATTGGTGCTGGTGTTGATGAGGCTGACCGGCTCCAGGGTGAACGGGTGATAGACAGCGGAAGCAGGCACAAGTATGGACTCGCTTTGGAGCAGGTCATGGCCCCAAATCCAGTGAAGGGGCTCCTGTGAGGGGTTCCGAGCAAACTGGGGCAGAATGAGTTCGCCTGGGTCGAGGATCTGATTGTCTTCCTTGAGTTCCGCGTAGGATCCGTTGATCAGCTTTGGGAGGTACTCCTCCCGGAACTCGGACGCGCACCGCTCAATGGCTTCCATCACAAGGGACACCTGTGCCTGGATTCTGGAGATTCCCTTCCCCGTGTGACTTGTCTGGGAGTTGTCCGGCCTGATCCTCTCACAGGTGAACACGGGAAGCCCGATGCGATCCACGTCGGTTGCGTCCCTTATGGCCGTGATGCCAACCAGTTCTCTGGTCCTGTCGATGAATTGAAAGGTTTCAACCGGTGTTCTGGATCGATGGGTCTCACGGATATAGATTTTGGGACAGGACCGCAGCTGAAGCGGATGATCAGGTTTGTGCATCTGGTTCATGTTCTAGTCAAAAGACTTCTGGTAAATTCATCAAATGTACTGATCTCCCAGTTCCGTGATCAATTTTTCCAAGTCACCTCCCAACTGGGCTTCCAGGTCCTTTCTGGCTGTCTCGAGCCGGATTCTGAGGCAGGGATCCCCGAGATCGTCCAGAGATTGAACGGCCCCTCCCCGCCGTCCCAGGCGGTAAATAAGTCTCTCTTCGCCGGAAAGGGCCAGATACCTCTTAACGACGCCGATCATTCTCTCTTTGTCCCGCGGAAAGGTGCCTTCCACCTCCGGAAGCAGATTCATGATGTGGTCCGAAGTGAGGCTGCTGTGGATTCCATTCAGTGAGTCGAGAAGCAGGAGGATTTCCTCAGCGGTATCATCGTCGGAAAGGGGAGTGAAGCGGCCGTCCACGACGTCCTGATAGAGAGGAGTGCGGGGCGGAATCCGCAGACTCCGGAGCCTGATGAAATGAGGGTCTATGGCGTTGAGAACTCTGGCGGTCTCCGTGGCGTGCTCGCTGGACCACTGCCTGCCGCCGAGTCCGGGCATGATGTATTCGGAGAGAGTGATTCCCGCTTCTATCACCTTACGGCCGGCCAGAATGTGTTCTTCGGCTGTAGTTCCTTTTTTTACGAAGTGGAGTACCTCATTGGCCCCACTTTCAAGGCCGATATGGATCCGATCCAGACCCGCCTCGGCAAGCGTTCTCATTTCCTGGCGACTCTTTCTTGCGAGAGTGCTGCTCCTGCCGTAAGAAGTGACACGGGTGATCCCGGGCACCCTTTTTCTTAGATAGAAAATGGCCTCGGCCAGGATGTCGTTTGGCAGAATGAGACTGTTGGCGTCCTGGATAAAGACTCGTCCGTTGCCGGAGATGTGCCAGTAAGCCACATAGTGATAGACGCTCCCATACGAGGGGCGGCTGAGAACGGTACTGAGGAGCGGTTGGGTCATACGGCCGCCGAAGCCCAGTGAGTATGAGAGCCGCTGAAGATCCTCAATGATGGCGACGACGCTGTCAATATCGTTTTTGATCTCTTCAAGGCTTCGCCTGCTGAATCTCTGCCCCTTATACACGGGGCAAAAGCTGCAACGATTCCAGGGACAGTTGCGTGTGAAGCGGAGCAATAGACTTCCCGCTTCACTCGGTGGACGGATGGGACCCTGTTC
>JAAYUJ010000480.1 GCA_012517775.1 Deltaproteobacteria bacterium | reverse complement strand
GCAGAGCAAGGAAGAGCTCGAGGAAATGAAGATGCCCTACGAGGAGTATTGCCGCAAGGCATTCGACCCGGGCAATGAGTTTGGCAAGCCCATGTCCCTGAAGGGCATCCGCTGGATGAGCACCACGATGTATATTTTTACTCCTCATTCCGTGTCCAATCTGGCGGAACTGGGAGCGGAAGTCATCAAGGTGGAGATGCCGAGGATGGGTGATCCCATGCGGCACACCTCTCCTTTCAACGAGTGCTATCTCTACCCTCTCCATGACACCCGCCCCATGACCGGTACAGGTTTTGGCTATCTCAACGCCAATCCTAATGAATACCATATTTCCATGGACTATCACCTGGACGAAATGAAGGAAGCTTTTTACCGCCTGGTGAAGATGTCCGACGGCCTCACCGAATGCTATCGGCCCGGGACCTTCGACCGATGGAAACAGAGCTATCGATTCCTCCAGGAGATGAATCCCCGGTTCATCTACGTCTGGGGTGGCGGTTTCGGATACGGGCCCAAGGTGTTCGGCGGATCGTACGACATTCTCGGTCAGGCCCATGCCGGACTCGCATCGGTAACCGGTATGCATGAGTTCATGGGCGGCCATGCCACCAAGCACTCCAACTGGTGCATCGACTGGTATTCCGGGACCCAAATCACCTTCGGAATCCTGGCGGCCATTCACTGGAGGCGGAAAACCGGCCTCGGCACGATGATCGAGTTCTCGCAGGTGCAGGCAGCCACCCGTTGCCTCGGGTACGCAGCGCCCCTTTACGGCAGGTTTGGAATCGTACGGCAGCGGTGGGGCAACTGGGACACCCAGCTGTGCGTCCACGGCATCATTCTGTGCGGCAAGTCCGATTACCCCGATGCGGTGAATCCCCAGGACAAGTTCGAGGCCAGGTATGCCATGGTGAGCGCCTTCCAGGACAGGGACTTCCAGGAGCTCTGCGCCATCACAGGAATGAAGGAGCTCTACGACAAATACAAGGCTCACAAGGACAGGGTCGAGGGCGAGGCTCAGGTGGAGATTTACGCGGCCCTTGAGCGCTGGGCCGCAGACAAGAGCCGCTCCCAGGTCGTCAAGACCCTGCAGGATGCCGGCCTCTTGGCCGAGCCGGTCATGAACGACAGAGAAGTGTATGAGTGTGAGCACTACAGGCAGAGGGGGACCGTGCGATGGACCGAGGATCCGCTCTTTGGGGACATTCTCCAGCACGGGACATACTCGGCGGGACTCATGTCCAAGACACCACGCAGGCTTTACTGGATCTGGAGGCCCGTGGGTGCCGATAACGTCAAGATCTATCACGAGCTCCTCGGCTATCCGACGGCCAAGATCGAAGAGTGGTATGCCAAGAGCATGATCTAAGAGAAGGAGGATGCACTGTGTGCGATATCATTTGGTGCAAGAAAGAGAAGGACGGAAAGCCCTGCAACACGGTGAACTACCTGGATCCTTACTGCTTCTGGAACTGGGAAGGCAAGGTGAACTGTGCTGAGTGTGGAACGGTCTACTACATCCACATGATCCAGGGGCATATGTACAAAGGACCGGAGGAAAGGCCGGGGGAGAAGCCCGACATGAGCCCTCTCGTGGCGGATAAGCCGTTGGACGGATATGAGTGTTACATCGCGGGCATCGAAGGGAGGACCAGGCCATACCATTGTCTGCCCAGGCACATCTACCTTGGTCGAGCCGACATGGTGAAGTACAGCGCCCGGGGCAAGCTGGTGCGCGGCTGGCGTCCGCAGCCCCCCTCCGCAGGCATTGCCGGGAGCTTCGGCTTCAACTGGGACGTCCAGAAGCTCTCCCCGGACGTATGGGCGGAGTATCAGGAGAAGATCAAAAAGGGCGAAGTCAAGGAATGGTAAGTATGAAAGGAGTGTTGCATGGCACAGCTATCACCTGAAGAATTCCTGGATACCGTACTCATTCCAGAGAAGCAGAGCGACCACATCTGTTGGCAGTGCAAGCACCTCAAACCGGTGCTGAGAGGGTCCCAATTTCCACCCGCGGACATCATCGGCTGGTGCAGAAAGATCCACTGGCCTCATTACTGGTGCGTGGCCGATTTCAATGTCGTCAAAAAATGCTACGCATTCGAAGCAAAGAAGAAATGACAGATGGAGCCATTAGCCTTAAATGAGCTGACAGCAATCAAGAGCATGGTGCTCAGGTGGAAGGAGACGTATCTGAGGGATGCGCCTCCCGAGGGAGGGGGCGAGTTCCTGGTGGAGGAGTTTCAGGAGGAAATCACGAGTTACGTCGTCCCCTATGTCAGGAGACTTTACGAAACCAACTATCTCACTGAGGAGGAGGTCCGTGAGTTCCTGGGTTCCTGTTATCTTCAAGTGGAGGAGCTCCAAAATTCGATGAAGGAGATGGAACATTCATGGCTCAGGATCGCCGATAATGGTTAGGAGATCGGTTGGTCTGCCCGATCTCCCTTTCGCCGTGTCCTCGGTAATTCTGTCATTCAGGAGGGTGAGCATGCCTGAAAAATGTCGTGTTGGAGTTTGCGGGTTCGACCCCATGCTGGTCAGAGGGTACGTCAAGACGGGGTTCCGAGCCCTTTGGTGGCACTTGCCGGATGAGATATGGGAAGCGGAAAGGCCGCTTCGAGGAAAAACCGTTTCGGGGAAGCTGCTCGCCGTTTACAACGGCGACGGGGTCAAGACCCACGAACCGAATGAGCACTTCGAATGGAATGTCTCCAAGGAGTCGGGGCTTGCCGTTGTTATCCCGCCGGAGGCCATTACCAAATATGAACTCACGGAGTTCCACTTCTTGGAACTGATCATCGAGAAGGTAGGCGGCAAGGATGTTTGGCCGGGCGAGGAACGGATGAGCGTGAAGTTCTGGCCCGCGGAAAAGATGAAACTGAGCTACAAGCTGGCATACATTGCCCCGTAAACGACGGCGGAAAAATGATTCGCATGGTTTTTCCGCTTTCCCGGAACCGGAAGTACCGGGGGATTCCCCCGGTGCTCCGGAACATTTCAGACATGAAGGAAGAGAATAAGTCACGTTGTGGAGTCTGATGGCACTTTCTCGATAAGCAAGTCGGGATTCCATCCCGACAGCGTTTACACCCGGACGTCAGGCATCGAAGCCCGGCCTGTGGAGCGGTTGTGACCAGGACTTATTGAGAGGTTGCTTTTAATGATGGCAGGACCGACCCTTGCGCCGGTGGTGGGTAGCATCATGCGGATCATGTGAATGGGGAGAAGAACATGCGCGAAACTGATGAATTCGAGCTGAACCAACAATTTCCCGATGGAGAGCAAGAAGAGGAACCGAAGCATCCCGGCTGGCAGCTTCTCAGGGAGGTCTTGAAAAACGAAGAGCCTTTGTTCCAAAGCACCCGCTTTCTATTGGGCTATGATTTCTCGTCCAATATCTACCTCATCGATGGGGAATACATGACCCTCGTGGATCCTGCCAATGATTACACGGCCTTCTCAGACCTGCACCGGCAGGGAGTCGACCTCTCCAGGATTCGCAAGATCGCCGTCACCCATGGGCATCGAGACCACGTGATGGGAGCGTTTGAGCTCTTGCGGTCATATCCGGACGTGGTCAAATCAGGCGGCTTCCAGTTGATCGCCCATGAAGCCTGTCCTCAGGAGCTCAAGGATATCGTGCGTCAACTCGGTTGTGACATCTTGGAAGTGAGGGGAGGCGAGACCGTCGAATTGAGCGGCTTTCCATGGGAGGTCATTCATACCCCCGGACACACGATCGACTCCATCTGTTTCTATCACCCATCCTCCCGAACGGTTATCACCGGCGATACCGTGCTGCCCGATGCCATGGCTGAGGCCGACAGGAATGCAGGAGGTGACATTCAGCACTATTTGTATGGCCTCAAAGCACTTCTGAAAAAGGACATCGAAAACGTTTTACCCGGTCACGGCGTGCCGGTTTCTACGTTTGGGCGGCGAGTCATTGAGGAAACCTATGAGGGAGTAATGCTGAAACTCCTTGGGGTGGAGAAGCAGATACGATGGATGGAAGGCGCCAGAGCCCTGGTGCAGAAGGGATTTCTGGAAGAGGCGATTTACTGCTGTGACAAGGAGCTGTTACTGCCGTCCGGAGACTCGGAAGCCATTAAGCTCAAAGGGCTGTGCCTCAATGACCTTGGCCGATTCAAGGAAGCGCTGGATACCTTCGATCAACTGGAACAGCGCAGTCCCGACTCCACCAAGGACGCCTATCTCAAAGTCGGCAAAGGGTATGCTCTCATGGGACTCGGGAGCTACATCGAGAGCCTGAACTTTTTTGACGAGGCTCTGGCAATCAGGGCCGACATGCAGGAAGCACTGGTCTACAAGGGAATGACCCTGTATCTTTCTGGAAGAGCTGAAGAAGCCCTGGAAATCGAGCCCTTCCGAAAGGAATTCATGGACAGGTTCAAAAACCAGTTGGAAGGCACTCTCAAAGCGGGACAAAATTAAAATTTGACTACTAATGAATGATCTCTTTGGGGTCGGATACAGATTCCCCCATGCGGATTTCCTCATGAACATGTGCCAGGGGGAAGGCGGCAGAGAGATTCTTCTTACCTGAACGACTCTTCTCCGATAGAGTATTTACCATGCCGAAGCAACTGCACTGACAGCCATCTCCGGAATGCCCCTCTGGAGGGAACCGTTGATGAGGCTCTTGGCCCGAGATGAGGGGGCGCATGGACTGGCAACATTTGTTCCCCATGACCCGTCTCGGTTCCGTCATGACTTGAGGGTGTTGGGAGAAGGACCCGTGAAGGGTGCTCGGAGGGCCAATTCAATCAGTGTGCGGACTTTTCCACATCTTTCCATTGGCCTGCCATAGCCAAGCGCATAACAAGACATCGCCCCATTGATCAGAAACAGTCGGGAGTCGAGACAAGATGAATGCTCAAGGCGAACAAACAGCCCTGCTTGTCCTGGTCTCCAATGAAGGAATACGCAACCATCTCTCCGATCTCTTTCATCGAAACGATATCCCTTTCATAATAGAGACAGTTCCCGAGGAGATGTTCCAATTCCTGAAAGGTCGAAACGAGGCGATTGCATTCTTCGATGTCGAGACCCTTCGTATTTACGGAGCCTCGCTTTACACAAAGATGAAGGCGGTCTGCCCGGCATGCAGAATCATTCTGCTTTGTGATCAGGCCAACCGCGACATGATCAAGCAGGCCATCGAGCAAGGTGCATACGGCGGCATCCTGGAGCCATATGCTGAGTGGGAAGTTCTCACAATGGTGCGGCATATCCTGGCGGACAAGCACCCCATCAAGAGAAGGGCGGCAAAGAGACGGTCACGTTGAAATTCTCGCTGACATCTGTCTCTCACCCAAGCCCTTGCCTCATCACAAGATCCCCTCCTGCAATTGCAAGGAGTACCCCCTGCGAAGAACCGCTTCGCGCGACCCTGATCCAGTTCTCATTGCTGAGGCCTTTTTCAACCGTGGTGAGCAGGAGAGCCCCCCTCTTCTCTTCAATCCCTCTCAGAATCATAAACTGCCTGTGGTTGCTGAAAGCGAACAAAACTGACCCGTTACAAAGGACGTAATTGTAGTTGCCGGGGTACTGGTCCACCAGGCTCGCAGTGGCTGCAAGCAGAGCATCAAACAGGGTTGTTTTTGTCCAGGCAAGCGAATACTCGTCCATGAGTCGGTCACGGAGGAACTCGAAGGTCCTTGCCGAATCACTGACGGCACATTGAATTGGATCCCCACCGGTCAGGTAAGCTTCGATACTGGGAGCTTTGCCGTTGTGAGCAAAGAGCCAGTCCCGCCCCCCGAAATGAAGGACGAAAGGATGAGCATGGCATTCATCGATGAAGCCGCTGGTTCGGAATCGCACATGCGCTATGATCAATCGGCTGTTGACCACCCGCGACAGGCGCTCAAAGCTGTCATGAAACCTTCCTTCCACGAAGACATGCTCGAAGGACTTCTCCACAAACGCACGGTTTCTCCGGAAGTAGCCGATACCCCAGCCATCCATGTTTTTTCTCGCCCTCATGGCAAAGACTGTGAGCGCGTCGGGCGCCGAGTATTGTTTTCCGGCAGAAAGAGCAAAGAGGTCACACATGGTCTCAACGGTATGGCATGGGCAAAGAATGCCCGGATATGGACAAATGCCTTTTCCTAAACATCGCCTCCGTATAACACATCCGGCCCGGCGATGACCAGAAGCTTGCCCACACAATGCTCTTCAGGCCTTACAACGAGCCATTCCTTGGAGCTGAGCCCTTCCCTGACCGAAGTAACAAGGAGCACTTCTCCGGAGGTTTCCGACTCCCTGAGCAGCATGATCGGATGGAAATTGCAGAAGACAAACAACACCGATTCATTGGCCAGAAAGAAGGTATACCTTCCTGGGTACTCTGCCGCAATTTCCTGTATCGCATTGCGCAGTGCATCATAGAGGCTCAAATAGGGATTGCGGGACACCAATCCGACCATGTGATCTCTCAGATACTCAAAAACTCTGGCCGGAAAGGCCCGGGAATCGAGATGTGGATCAAGGGTCGTCTTGTAGTTCTCAATCCCCTCGACCACCCCCACATGAACGAAGAGCCAATTGTGGCCCAAAAAAGGCAGAACGAACGGGTGATTATCGGCGGTGTGGCGGCCTCCGCTCAGAGGGCAGCTGATATGGGATATGATGATTCTGCTGTCAATGACACGCGCCAGTCTTTGAAAACTCTCGTGAACCTGCCGGCCGCTGTATACCTGCTCGGAAGACTTTTCGACGAAGGCCTGGTTGTCACGGAAGAAACCGATTCCCCAACCATTCATATTCCCCTTGCCCTTTTCCGCAAAGAGGGGCAGGTATTCGTGAGGCGTATAGTCATTGCTGGACGAGAGTGCAAAAAGGTCGCACATGTCTTTGCTTTCCATTCAGGATGTGACGGGCCAAACGGCAACCGCCAGGCATGCTTCAGGAAGCTGAACCATCGCACGTTTTCCCTGCTATTCTGCGCATTCGCTCTAGATGGCCAAATGCGAGATAAATCTTGTAGATGGTTTTCAGCCATTTGTTGGCATCCGGGATCATGAGGATTTCCGGGATGCGTCCCTCGCTCAGTTCAACCAGGAACTGGGTGAAGATGATCCATTGCATCGCCTCATCCCGATTGTGCAAGACCGCAGAATGGTAGCGGAATTCTATGGTGGAACGGTACCAGTAAGAGTGGAGATTCAGGCCGTGATAGCGGGTTTTATCATATTTCCCCTTGAGCCCCTCATCGGCCTCAAAGCG
>JAAYUJ010000479.1 GCA_012517775.1 Deltaproteobacteria bacterium | reverse complement strand
TGAAAAGGGTGCCATACCCGGCCAAACGCAGGTTTTCTTCCGTGACGAAAGCGCTGTCTGCAATGGTGATGGAGGCGGCAGGATCAATGCCTACACGGGCAAGCTTTTGAGAAACATCTGTGAGCAAAGCGTTGTTGATTCTCTCGCACCAGCTCTTGCAGCGTGCGGACCGTCGTTGTCCGCTCGCCACGCAGGATGGCTTCCACGACCGCTCGGTTGTAGGTCGGATCATCAAGGTCGCCGCTGCCGTCGATGTAGCTGAACAACGCGAACATCCATACCGGGGTTATTGCCTCAAGGCCGTTGGCCTGCGCGTAGGCGGTCATGACACTGAGCCACCGCCTGTCGAGTTCCTGGAACTTTAGGTTCCTATGTTTTTGAGCGAGGCCTTATCAGGGGTTATCCCTGGCTGGGGTTGGAAGTAAGGGGGGCGCCAGGTCTCTTCAATGTACACCGGCTTGCCCGCCGCTTGGGACGCACGGATCATCTGATTGTACACCTTCAAGTCCCGAACGCCGTAGATATCCAGAGTGAGTACCTCGACTTCGGGCAAGCGCACAAAAGCATCAAAGTACGGCCGTTCCGAGGGGAGGCCGCCTGCGCCAATGCGGGTTCTGGGTGAGTTCTCCTTGACCGCCCTGGACGTCTCGCGCACGAAGTCCACCCAATCAGACACCTTCACCTTCTGAGCCATGCGCGCGGCCATGGTCGATGGTTCATGGAGTACCACGAAAGTATGGGGTCGATAACGGCGCGCTAGCTCCGCATAGAGAGTCACGGCACGCGAGCGCCACTCGGCAAAGGAGTCCACCTTGTGTTTGACGGTTGAGTACTGCGGATTGAGTATGAGCTTCAGCCCATGCTGCTTGATGCGTTCGATGGCAGCGTCGTACTTTGCAATCGTGGCCTGATCACGGTCGAGCCACGGGTACTGACCGGGATTGAGCTCGATACGATCCACCCCCGCCTCCTTGAAGGCGTCCACAGCCCTTATCAAGGCCTCCTGCGTCATGCCCCCAATCCAGGCCTCGTGAGCGATGAATAGGTTCAATCCAAACTCGATTGGACGGCGGGCTTGCTCGAGGGTTCGCTTGGACACTTCGTCAAGCGCATGGCCCAGGTGCTTCTTATAGGCGTCTAGAGTCAGGTCTTGCGCGGCTTGCGCCCAAGTGGTACAGGCCCCTGCCAACAATCCCGCCATTATCAGGACAGTAAGTCGGGTGAGTTTCATGGGCTTGTGATCCGTTCGTTTGATCCCGTCACCATGGAGCATCGAGGCTTCGCTACCGAGTGCCCCTTCTTGCTTTAACGATCATCAAAACCACGGAGGAGAAAGGGCAACTCAGCGGCGCGCGAAGTCCTCCAGAGTCTGCTATTGCCCAAATGCTTCAAACAGAACAAGTGGTTGCGCGTCTGCCAGAAAGAACGTCTCTTATCGCCTGTTCAGGGTTGAGACCCTACAGTTCTTTGAATCCTTCTCGAGGTTGATTTTCAAGTTCAGTCCCGGAGGAGCATTGGAGCCAAGATCGGGACCGTTGCGGCCCTGTTTAGAGTGTAGCGGACCTTACCACGGTAATCCAGCACCGTGATATGCTCCAGTTCTTTAACGATCAGATAAGTGCCACCGCTGCCCACACTGAAAAGGACCCGGCCGGATTCTTCAACCAGGGTGAAACTCAGATCACCCTGGTTGATGGTCAAGCGGTCCCTACCAGGTCCACCGCCGATAACGACCGTATCCTGACCTGATGAGAAAGAGTAGGTAATGGTGTCGTTCCCCGCACCGCCGTCGATCCGCAGAAAATCATCCCCAGCACCGAGGTCAACCCTCATCGTGTCATTGCCCGACCCGCCGGATTGATCGATATGGTCGTTGTCGTCGCCGCCTCTGGCTACAATATCGTCATCCCCCGAGCCACCGATCTGGGTAAGCCAGTCGAGGCCGACACCTAAGTCCACGATCAGGTTATCATTACCATTACCCCCGTCCTGATGGATAACATCATTGCCATATCCTGAAGTAATGGACATATTATCATTCTCATCCCCGCCGTCCTGCTCCAGCCAGTCGTCGTTATCGCTACCGGTAATGTACTGGGTGTCGTTGCCCCCCTGACCGTACTGGAGAATGAAGTCCCGGACTGGGTTGCCAAAAGTAATCTGGTTGTCATCTCCCTCAGTGCCTGAGATCACCAGGTGTGAAAACAGCGTCGCCTTGGGGGTTTCGGGCGGCACGGGCAATACCGGCTGGCAGATGGGGTTACCAACTCCATCTAGCACAGTGATCTGCTCCACATCTTTAGCGATGATATAGTTCCCTCCTGTGCCTCCGCTACAAAGGATATGGCCGGACTCGTCAACAAGGGTGTAGCTCCCATCATTGGAAGATACGATCAAGCTATCTGAGCCGACTCCGCCTCTAATATAGGCCACATCCTGACCTTCAGTGACTTCAAAGTTGATGGTGTCGTCCCCTTCCCCGCCGTCCGTGCGTATGATGTCATCGCCTTGACCGGGGTCTACCCGCCAGGAGTCGTTGCTTTCCCCCCCGAACTGAAAAATGCTGTCATTATCGGGACCCCCCACGGCGTCGAAATCGTCATCCCCCAGCCCTCCAAACTGGAAAATCCGATCGTTGCCACTACCCCCATCCACCCTAAATTTGTCATTGCCGTTGCTACCGTCCTGATGGAATAAGTCATTACCGCCCCCACCATATATGGTCATAGTATCATTCCCGTCGCCGCCGTTCTGCTCCAACCAATCGTCGCCGCCGGCCCCGGAACTGTACTGGGTGTCGTTACCCCCCAGACCATACTGGCTTATGAAATCCCGGTTCGCACTCCCCAAGGTGCGCTGGCTGTCGCCCACGGAGGTGCCTTTTACCACTTGGTGAGCCACCTGTGCCGACGCAGGCCTAGAAAAGAAGGAAATCCACGCCAGGAACACTCCGAAAAGCACCAGCCTCAAAAACAGGGTCTTCTGTCCGCCCATAGCGACACCCTCCAAAACTGAAATCCTCTTCGTTTAATCTTGAGTCCTCATGACTACAACACTGAAGCGAGAGTAAAAAAATTATTCTAAAGTTTCTCTATCTATATTTACTCATTGATGTATCCTATCGGTGATTCC
>JAAYUJ010000478.1 GCA_012517775.1 Deltaproteobacteria bacterium | reverse complement strand
TGTTCTCCGCATTCTGTGCGGATGTGTTTGCAGTTTTGGGTGAGATGGGTCCCTCACTCCTTTCAATACGCTCGTCCGCTGGAGGTGGAGCTTGCCTGTTGTGTCGTTCTTGAGCGAGAAGGCGGCGGGCACTGAAGTAAGGTTTCAGCATCAGGAAAACCCCCAGAAGAACCCCTACAATACCCACGAAAAGAAGAAGGGAGTAAAGGGAGAATTGGCCCGTTACCTTCTCCCTGATGAACAGATCGAGAGAAAAGGTCACGGGACTCTTGAAGGTTGCCAGATTCTGATGAATAAACAGGCCGATAATCAGTAGCACGAGACATCCGGCGAACAGCTTAAAGATTCTCATAGGGACTCCCTTCTTTTTCAAAATGAGGCAGCAGCTTGAAATAGGTTTGTTCCAAATGCTCCGGGATGCTTCGAACATCAGCGAAGACGGTCATGAAATTCGTATCCCCTTTCCAGCGTGGGACAACATGGAAATGAAGGTGCTCGTCGACTCCAGCACCGGCGGCGGCACCGAGATTAAGGCCAATGTTGAATCCGTCGGGGTGCATCAGTCGCTTGAGTATGGAAGTGGCTTTTTTCAGCCACCCCATGAGGTCAAGCATTTCATCTTCGACGAGGTCTTCCAATAATCCCACATGCTTCCAGGGCGCTACCAGGAGGTGTCCGTTATTGTATGGATATTTGTTCATCATGACCATCGTGAGACGCCCGCGATAGAGGATGAGGCGCTCTGCGTCCGTATGCCCATCTCCCTCAGGACAAAAGATGCAATAGGGTTCCCGCTTCCCCAGGATGTATTCCATACGCCATGGCGCCCACAGATTTTCCATACGAAGATCCTGTTACAGTTCGATGATCTCTCCATGAATACGATCTTCAACATAAAGGACACCCAGACTGGATGGTGCTCCTTGTCTCCCGTGGAAGACTGATCCCGGATTGAACCAGAAGATGCCGTTTTCCCGAAACATCAGGGGTTGATGAGTGTGGCCGTAGAGCACGGCGTCCACGTTCTCGAATTCATTCAGAAGTTTTTTCCGAATATCATGGACCGTTCCCCACCCATGGGTGACGCCGATGCGGTGGTCCTTGACCTGAATCACCCTTTTGGGAGGGAGCTTGTTCCAAAGCACGCGATCGTCCGAGTTCCCGGAGACAGCCACCAGCGGATACTGCTCCATGAAGTCGAGAACCGGGCTCCTGGCCCAGTCACCCAGATGAATCACCATGTCCGCTCCAGCACAATAGCGGTTGCAGATCATTACGAATTCGTCGGTGACCAGGTCGAGGTGCGTATCGGACATGACGACTATTCGCATAGTATCAAGACAATCGGTTTCGCATCAAATGCCCATGGAATTCCATTGAGTTGCCGCCGGTTACTATAGCAACCACCCGTGAGAACTCAAGACATTTTTCCCGCGCTTGCTCCCCCATGCTGGCCGGCTCAAGGCACTTTCTCAATAAGTAGGTCGGGATTCCAATCCCGACAGCCTTTACACAGATGTGTGGGGTATGGAAACTCGACCCACAAAACTATCGTTACCAGGACTTATTGAGAAGTCACGGCTCAAGCGATCGAAACCTGCGCTCAGGCAGACACCCGAGGATGGATTTCGTTGCTGCGAAAAGCTCTTTCACAGTGAAAAACGCTCAGATCGCCGAGGAATACTCATGGAAAAGGACCTCTGCTTTCTCTGTGGCAAATTTGAAGCTATTTCATCGTTTGGGGCGCGCCGAAGGGGCATTAGAGGTGAAAAAGGAGGACGGAGGCTCAGGCGCATTGATTCAAAGTCGCACCAGCTCCAGATTTCCCCATGCCCCCATCTTGTCCCCGGCGGCAATGAGCACGCCTTCAAGACCCGGTATGGAGGCAGCTCTGTCAATTGCCGAGGCAATATCCCGCGGAGTCTTGACTCGATTGCCCAGTGCCGTCGCCGCGGCATCGGATAGAGCGGCATCCCTGGCTACAACGGCTACCGCATCGGCTTTTCCGAAGCTCAATGAGTGCCCGACCGTTCCCGAAGAAGTGCAGATGGCGATGGGGAATCTATCCGCCGTGAATCGCATTCCCATCTTTCCGCTGAAAGGAGAAGCGGGGCCTGCCCAGATTCCCACAGTGACTTCCTCATCCTGATCGAGGTAGCAATCGCCTCCGTTCTCCACGATGACGGTCGGTGTGAGAGGCTTGAGAGCAGTGCCGACCGCCTCCGCAATCGCTCCCGCAACGCTCGCCATCGGCCCCACGCATGCTGTTCGGGCGGCATGGATCATCCGGCGCAGGAGGGGAGGTGCAAGGGCATCGTCCGGAAGCGGTGTCAGGGAGTCAAGGAACCGGGGATTGAAAGCGATGTAGTTCTCCAGTTGACGCCGGCAGCTCAGAACGGCTTCAAGGGCTTCCTTTTCGAGGTTCCTGGCGGCCCGTATCCAGAGGTCGGTTTCCCGAACCTTCACCTGAAAAGCGACCTGGTCCTCTTTGTGGAGGTGATGGTAGCGGTAGAACCTGTGGCTCTTTGTGTGCATGGCTTCCGGCGGAATGCAGCCCGAGACACTGAGTTGCTTCTCAATAAGGTCATGTATCGACAACTTCGAGGTCGGGTTTCCATACCCGACACCTTGGTGCACAGGCTGTCGGGATTGGAATCCCGACCTGCCTATTGAGAAGGTACGGCACTGCTGGGCAAAGGAGTGGTACCCCGGGGTTCTTCCTCATTCCCATTCGATGGTGCTGGGGGGCTTTGAGGAAATGTCATACACGACCCGGTTCACTCCCTTGACTTCATTGATGATGCGATTGGATATTCTCTGGAGCAGTTCATAAGGGAGACGCGCCCAGTCCGCGGTCATGGCGTCCACACTCTCCACGGCCCTGAGTGCCACCACCTGATCATAGGTCCGCTCATCGCCCATGACTCCAACGGAGCGTACCGGGAGCAGCACGGCGAAAGCCTGCCACACGTGATCCGACCAACCGGAGGCTTCCATTTCTTCCAGAATGACGGCATCGGCCTCTCGCAGGATTTCCAGGCTCTCCCTTCTGACCTCTCCCAGGAGCCTGATTGCAAGGCCCGGCCCGGGGAAAGGATGCCGCATGATGATGCGCTCAGGCAGTCCCAGTTCGCGACCCACGAGCCTCACCTCATCCTTGAACAGCTCCCGCAGAGGCTCGATCAGTTTGAGCTGCATCCTTTCGGGCAATCCCCCCACATTGTGATGCGTCTTGATGGTGGCTGACGGTCCTTTGAAAGACACGCTCTCGATCACGTCAGGATAGAGGGTGCCCTGGGCAAGATACCGGGCATTGGGGATCCGACTCGCTTCCTTTTCAAAGAGCTCTATGAAAAGGTTCCCGATGATTCTTCGCTTCTGCTCGGGATCGACCACCCCCTTGAGTCTTTCCAGGAAGACTTCCGATGCATTCACAACAATCAGATTGAGGTCGAAATGATCCCGGAACACACGGTGTACACTCTCCGCCTCGCCCTTTCTGAGGAGGCCATTGTTGACGAAGATGCAATGCAGTCTTGAGCCTATGGCCTTATGCAGCAAAACCGCCACGACCGATGAATCGACACCGCCGCTCAAGGCACAGATCACCTGGTCTTCCCCGATTCCTTCCCTCAGCGCCTGTATGGAAGAATCCACAAAGGAGCGCATGGTCCAGGAGGGCTTGCAGCGACATATGCGGAACAGGAAGTTCTCCAGGATGTCCTTTCCACAAGGGGTGTGAGCTACCTCGGGGTGAAACTGGACGGCATAGAGGTCTCGCCTGGGGTCTCCCATGGCCGCAACAGGGGAATTGTCGCTGTGGGCGAGGAGTATGAAATCAGGGGGGAGCTCAAGAATGCGGTCCCCGTGGCTCATCCATACCCGCACTCCCTCTTTCTCGATATCCTGAAAAAGAAGGCTCGGGTTGTCTAGATCGATGGCAGCGGGACCATATTCCCTTCTTTCTGCCTTCTCCACGGATCCGTCCAATTGACGGGCCATGAGCTGCATGCCGTAACAGATTCCCAGGACCGGCACTTGTAGGGTGAAAATCTTGGGGTCGGAAATGGGGGCTCCGGAGTCGTAGACACTGGATGGGCCGCCTGAGAGGATGATTCCTCTCGGTTGAAAGGCCTTGACCGCATCCAGCGAAATGTTGAAGGGGTGAATCTCGCAGTAAACGTGACTCTCGCGAACACGCCGCGCAATGAGCTGGGTGTATTGGGAACCGAAGTCGAGGATCAAAAGACGCTCTTCATGGAGGTGGTCAAAAGCCATGGGATCCTTTCTGCATGGACCGAATCAGCGCAAATCCACCTGATAATTGGGAGCTTCCTTCGTGATGATGACGTCGTGGACATGACTCTCCCGCAGACCTGCCACAGTGATGCGGACCATTCGCGCTTTGGTGCGGAGCTCCTCCAGAGTCCGACATCCCGCATAGCCCATCCCTGCCCTTAATCCACCAAGCAGTTGGTGGACGATCGCGGCAATGGAGCCCCGGTACGGCACTTTGCCTTCGATGCCTTCCGGCACGAGCTTCGTCGGCTCCATGATTTCCTCCTGGGCGTAACGATCGCGGCTTCCCTCGCTCATGGCGCCAAGGGAGCCCATCCCACGATAGACTTTATACGTTCGCCCCTGAAAAAGAATGGTTTCACCGGGACTTTCCTCTGTACCCGCAAAAAGACTTCCGATCATCACAGAGTTTGCTCCGGCCGCCAGAGCCTTGACAATATCTCCACTGTACTTGATGCCACCGTCAGCAATGACCGGAATGCCATGTTTCCTGCACACCTTGGCACATTCCACGATTGCGGTGAACTGCGGTACACCGACCCCTGCAACAATCCGGGTGGTACAGATCGAACCCGGTCCGACGCCGACCTTGACGGCATCCGCACCTGCTCCAATGAGGGCTTCAGCACCCTGGTACGTTGCAACGTTTCCGGCGATGATTTGAACTTGGGGAAATTCCCCTCTGATCCGTTCCACCGTTGAAATGACGTTTTGCGAATGGCCGTGAGCGCTGTCCACGGCGATCACATCAACACCCGCATTCCTCAAGGCAGTGACACGGTCGAACATATCCCTGCCGACTCCGACTGCCGCTCCCACTCGAAGCCTTCCCAGTTGATCCTTGCATGCATTGGGGTATTTGATGATTTTCATGATGTCTTTGATAGTGATCAACCCTTTGAGCAGGCCCTTGTCATCCACGACCAAGAGCTTTTCGATGCGGTTTTTGTGCAGGAGTCTCTTGGATTCTTCGAGAGAGATCCCCACAGGGGCGGTGATCAGTCTCTCTTTCGTCATGACTTCCGAAACGTTGAGATCCAGATTGGTTTCGAAGCGCAGATCCCGGTTGGTGATGATGCCTACCAGTTGACCTTCCTTGACGACCGGAACCCCGGAAATACGATACCGGGACATCAGTTCAAGTACGTCGGAGATCTTCTGGTCCGGTTCAACGGTCACGGGATCAACCACCATTCCGCTTTCGGATTTCTTGACCTTGTTGACCTCCTGGGCC
>JAAYUJ010000477.1 GCA_012517775.1 Deltaproteobacteria bacterium | reverse complement strand
ATCTTGCATTGGGCTTGCGTATCCAGAGAAAGAGAAACAGTGCCCGCGTCCAGGAGCAGAAAGTCTTCGATTAGAAAGGCAGGGGAATTATGGCCGGGTACCTCGGAGCCTGAAGAACCGAGAACTCTTACCTGCATGGATCGTCTTGCTCCTTTTCGTGCCCGCGAACCAATGAAATCCCTCCTTCTGTAGATTCGGTGAAGCCGCATGAATTCTGAAAAGGCCGCTTCACGGATCTGGGTGAAATTAACACCGATTAAATGGCTATGCAAGCAGTGCGAATATCCAGGGGTGGAACTTACCGTTGATTTCTTAGCTTGATGGTACGTATAATATCTATTAAATATTTTCCGGGTCCAATAATGAACCCTTCAATCTTACTGGAGAGGATATCGGCTCGCAATGGCTCGAATCGACGATTACAGGGAATCTTTCAGGCTTGCCTCCGAAGAGCTCAGGAATGCCGACCTTTATCGGATCGCGGAACGTGCAGGGGTCACCGTCTCCCAACAGGACGGCGGGCCAATGGAAATTCGGCTGACTTTCATGGATGTTCCATTTCTTGTTCAGGTTGCTGACAATGTGGATATTCTCAGAGATGGTCAGGAGACCGAAGTTCCACTGCCTGAAAAGATCATCATCTGCCATTATCTCCTCCACTCCAGCGGCAAACCTCCTACCGGTCAGTTGATCACCTTTCGCCAGATACCAGACGGACATTTCTACTACGACGCTTTTCAAAGGCGGGCTCGCGACCCATTTCTGGCCACTTTCGGGCAGGATCCAGGCCTCTTTCTCAGTTGCGGCGCTCTTGCAGGTGGCACACCCGTGGATGCCGGGGACTGCGCCATGGCTTTTCAGGTGTTCCCGCGGATGACCATCCAACTCGTTCTCTGGAAAGGGGACGAGGAGTTTCCACCGGAGGCGAGCCTTCTTTTTGATTCGGTGATTCAGGAGGATCTGTCCGCCGAGGATATCGCGGTGGTGAGTGGAATGCTTGTCTACCGACTCATGGGAATCGCACGCAATCAGCGGTCTCGGTCTGAGAAAAGCCGCCAGTGAGCAAATTTCACAACAACTAACCTCTTTTCGCCGCATGATACGAGAGAGAACGCAGACTTCCGTGTCACTGCCAAGGAGGAACTGTTGAAAATCGCAATCAGTGGCAAGGGTGGCGTGGGGAAGACTACCCTGGCTGCCTTTTTGACAAAATGGTTTGCAAGTGAGGGGAAGAATGTGTTGGCCATCGATGCCGATCCGGATGCAAATCTGGGGAATGGTCTCGGGATTCGGGATGCGTCGGACATTGTCCCCATTTCTCAAATGAAGGAACTGATTGCGGAGAGGACAGAATCGGTACCGGGGAGCTTCGGTGGGTTCTTCAAAATGAACCCTCGGGTGGATGACCTGCCGGAGAAGCTGTCCGTGATGAGCGGCGATCGCATCAGACTCATGGTAATGGGTGGCGTGAAGAAAGGAGGGAGTGGCTGTGTCTGTCCCGAGAGTGTCCTTCTGAAGAACCTCGTTCAGCATCTCGTTCTACGTCGTGACGAAGTGGTCATCATGGACATGGAGGCGGGTATCGAACACTTGGGAAGGGGGACTTCCAAGGCGGTGGATTGGCTCATTGTTGTGGTAGAGCCCGGGCGTCGAAGCGCGGAAACCGCCGTGAGAATCAGAGAACTTGGAAGCGACATAGGGCTGAGCCGTGTCGCCCTTGTCGGAAACAAGATTCGCGGAGAAAAAGACCGGCGGTTTCTCCTGGAAAACCTTAGCGGCTTTCCGTTTCTCGGATTCATTCCCTACGACGAGAAGATCATCGAAGCAGACCTCCAGGGTGTGTATCCCGAGGATGTCTCGGAGGCAACACGAAAGGCCTTTGAGGAGATTGCTCGCAATGTGGGGAGGAACGCGAAGCAGATGGAGGCTTCGCCATAGATAAAGAGGGGATCCCATGATCGACGTCCAGAGTCAATACGACTTCCGTAATATCAACGTGGATAAGGTCGGGGTCAAGGATATCCGGTATCCCATAACCGTGCTGGATCGCGATAACGGTGTGCAGCACACGGTCGCATCCATAAATATGTACGTGAACCTGCCGAGGGAGTTCAAAGGAACTCACATGAGCCGGTTTGTCGAGATCCTCAATGAGTGCCACGGAAACATAGATATCCGTGAATTCTCCAAGGTTCTTGCGACCATGCAGGAGCGCCTCAATGCAGAGTCTGCCCACATGGAGATCGCATTCCCCTACTTTGTGAAGAAACAATCGCCGGTTACCGTAACGGATGGGTTGATGGAATACGGGTGCCGGGTATCGGGCTCCGTCAACCACGGGACTGATTGCGATTTGATCCTTGAGGTCAATGTACCCATCACCACGGTTTGCCCCTGTTCCAAGGAGATCAGTGACTGTGGGGCTCACAACCAAAGGGGAATGGTGAAACTCGCCGTTCGGTTCAGACGATTTGTATGGATCGAAGATCTCGTCCGTCTGGTCGAACAGGCGGCATCTTGTGAAGTCTATTCTATTCTCAAGAGACCCGATGAGAAGTACGTGACGGAAAAAGCCTACGAGAATCCCAAGTTCGTGGAGGATGTCGTTCGCGATATTGCCAGGGATCTCAAAAAAGACGCCAATATTCTCTGGTTTAAAGTGGATGTGGAAAACTTCGAATCCATCCACAACCACAGCGCATACGCGTGTATCGAGAGGTACAAGCGATGAAAGGGGAAACACCCAGCGGGTGGCTTCTGTATCTCGGTTCTTCGATCTGATGATCGGGGGATCACAGTCATCGGGAATGGATGATTATTTTGGAGGCTCAGAGAGAATTTGAAGCAATCTGCCATGCCATGGCAGACCCCTCTTTTTATCCTCATGAGGTAACCCACCTCCAACGACTTGACACCCATATCTCCACCGTTTTTCTCACAGGGCAATGGGTGTACAAGCTCAAGAAACCCGTGGATTTCGGATTCCTGGATTTTACAGAGTCAGACTCAAGGAGGCACTTTTGCGAGCGGGAAGTGTGCCTGAACCAGCGCTTGAGCCAGGGGGTCTACATTGAGGTGGTGCAAATCTGCAGGAACAGAGAAGGGGGTTACCTCATCGGGGGAGGTGGCGAGCCCGTGGAACATGCGGTCAAGATGAGGCAGCTTCGAGAGGAAGACAGTCTCCGATGGCGCATTGGCGCTGGAAATGTATCGGAAAACGACATGCGGGAGTTGGGTCGGCGACTTGCGGATTTCTACGAAAACAGTATGCGAGATCCCGAAATCGACCAATATGGGCATCCGGACCTCATTGCCTTCAATATGGAGGAGAACTTCTACCAGATACGACCCTTCGTGGATGATCTGGTAGCCTCGGAAGAATACGACTTCATCAGGCAGGTCAGCAGGGCTTTTTTCGTGAACTATTCTGGACTCTTCGAAAAACGGATAGACTCTGGACGCATTCGTGATGGCCACGGTGATTTGCGCTGCGACCACGTCTATTTCTCACAAGGTATTCAAATCATTGATTGTGTCGAGTTCAACGATCGGTTTCGCTACGGTGATGTGGTCTCCGATCTGGCCTTCCTGCACATGGATCTGGAGCACCTCGGGGGAGAGGACTTATGTAAGGCCTTTCTGGCTGCCTATGCCGAGCGGGCTGATGATTTCGAGATGTATGCCCTGCTTGACTTTTATGCTTGCTACCGTGCTGTAGTGAAAGTGAAAGTTGCCTGTCTCCGGTCCGCGGAACTTGAGAGTGCGGAGGAGCGCGAGATTCTCAAGGGAGAGGCGAGGAGTTATCTCCAGGGGGCCTATCGGTATGCACTCCAGTTTAGTCGTCCCACTGTCTGGGTGATGATGGGGCTGCCGGCGACGGGGAAGTCGTCCGTCGCACAGGTGATTTCGGAGAGACTCTCCCTGCCGCTTCTTCAATCGGATTTGATTCGAAAGGAGATGACCGGAAGACCCAGGGATCATGCGGAGATTGTTCCATACGGTCATGGGGCCTATCAGAGTACTTTGCGGCAGAGAGTCTATGCGAAAATGCTTTCCCTCGCCCAGGAGGAGTTGAAGCAGGGGCATTCCGTAGTCCTTGACGCCACCTTCTCACAGAGACGATGGCGTGACGAAGTGAGACAACTGGCGGGCGATCTCGATACGAACCTGATCATCATGGAGTGCTCATGCGATGAGGAGACCATACGCAAAAGACTCAGTGACAGGGAGAATGAGCTCATCATCTCCGATGCGAGGCTGCAACACTTATCTCACATGATCGCAGACTACGAAAAGCCGACGGAAATCCCGGCCGAACAGTTCTTCCAGGTTGAGACCTCCTTGCCTTTCTCTGCGATGATTGCCGGGGTTTTTTCCGAGGGATACATGAAAAAGCGTGCACAAGTGAAAGGGCTTGGGCTCACAGGTTCCGGGGAGCTGTGAATCGCATGCTCTATTCTCCTGGAATCCAAATATCGCAGCCCGTTCCAGAGCCAGAAAGACCGACTTTTCAGGCCCGGAACCCCCTGAAGGTTTCTCGACCGGGAAGGATCATCTCTCCATAGCATTGTATGCTGGATCAGCGTCAGCTGAAGCGGGAATACACCGTTTCAAAATTCATTCTCTCATTACTTGGTATCTTCATCATGCTTTCTCAATAAGCGGGTCGGGATTCCAATCCCGACAGTCTGTGCCCCATGGTGTCGGGTATGGAAACCCGACCTGCAAAGCGGTTGTTACCTGGACTCATTGAGAAGTTACTCTTCATCATTCTTTTTCCAACGCCAGCTCGATGAGGCGGTCGAGTAAGGCGGGGAATGGAATACCGGCTGCCGCTGCCGCCTGGGGATAAAGGCTCGTCTGTGTCATTCCAGGAATAGTGTTGGTCTCCAGCACATAGATCTCCTCTTCGGCGACGATCATATCCGTTCGGCTGTATCCTCTGCAGAAGAGGGCCTTGTGTGCCCTGATTCCGTAATTCTGCGCTTTGGCCGTGAGTTCTGCGGGAATTCGAGCAGGACATATCTCACTGGATGCCCCGGGTGTGTATTTTGCCGAGTAATCGAAAAAATCGTGACCTTCGCCGGGTATTATTTCCACGAGGGGTAATGCTTGCAGAGAGTCATTACCCAAGACTCCGCATGTAATTTCGGTGCCGAAGACATACTTCTCCACCAGACAGCGTCTGTCGTATCGCCATGCACCCTCAAGCGCGCCCCCCAACTCATCCGGGCTTCGAACGATACTCAATCCAATGCTCGAACCTTCGTGTTCAGGCTTGATGACTACTGGAAATCCCAAGTTTTCGAGAATGGAATCCAGCGGCTCAGGGTTTTTCCTGTCCATAATGCGATAGGGAGCCACCGGGAGACCGGCCTGAACATAGAGCTCTTTACTGAGTATCTTATTCATGGCAATGGCACTTCCGAGGACACCGCTTCCCTGATAAGGAATTCCCAGGGAATCGAGGAGACCCTGGATGGTTCCGTCTTCACCCATCCTCCCGTGGAGAATGATCAGGGCAACATCGATCTCGGAAGCGTGCTGAGCGAGAAGCGGCAGGTCGTCTCGAGGGTCGTAGTGCCGGACCGCATATTTATCCTGGTT
>JAAYUJ010000476.1 GCA_012517775.1 Deltaproteobacteria bacterium | reverse complement strand
TGATATGGAAGGAGTCCGTATGACCGTCCAGAATAACGGCATGGATGTCATGACAGCAATTTTCCAGCGAAGAAGTGTTCGCCATTTCCTCGATGCACCCGTGGACCGAAAGATCATTATGGAATCTCTCAGAGCAGCCTCATGGGCTCCCTCGGGTCTCAACAACCAACCCTGGCGCTTCGCGCTGATATGGGACGGTGAACTGAAAGAACAGCTCGCCAAGCTGACACGCTACGCAGCCGTTCTCCGAGGCGCCGCAGTCCTTATCCCGGTCTTTCTCGACAAGGAGGCTTCATATGATCACATAAAGGATGTTCAGGCGGTGGGAGCCGCTGTTCAGAATCTGCTCCTGGCACTTCACTCAAAAGGACTGGGAGCCGCCTGGATAGGTGAAATCCTCAAGAACCAGGAGAGGGTTCTTGATGTTCTCGATCTGCCGGAGCGCTTGCAGCTCATGGCGGTAGTCGCTGTGGGACACCCTGCTCACCGCAATCAGAGCTCTCACCGTCAATCCCTGGAAGAGTTGATCATTTTTGAGAAATAGTCCACCAAGAAACGGACGGAACCTTCGGATGATTCTTGAATCATATGTCGTGGGGATGTTGCAGACCAACTGCTATCTGTTGGGCGATGAAGGGACAGGGGAGGCCGTGGTTATCGACCCGGGAGGGGAAGCCGGAGCGATCGCCGGCAGAATTCAGGCTCTGGGACTTCAACTTGTCGCCATACTGAACACACACGGTCACTTCGATCATGTGATGGACGCGTGGGTGCTCAAGGAAAAGCAAGGTGGGGAGATCTACATGCATTTGCTGGACCTCCCCATTGTGGAACAAAGCATGAGGACCATGGGGGCTTTCTTTGGGCTCAAGCAACTGTCCCACCCTATAATAATCGATCACGACATCCGGCATGGAAGCTTGCTCGAGTTCGGCCCCATGGCATTCAGTGTTCTGGAGACTCCCGGTCACACCCCAGGCCATGTCTGCTTTGTTCTGAACGAGGGGAGGCATGTTTTTGTCGGGGATACTCTGTTTGCAGGTTCCATAGGGCGCACGGACTTACCGGGGGGGTCCTACGATCAGCTGATTCGTTCTGTTCGCGAGCAGCTCTTTGCTCTCGACGAACAAGCCATTGTCTATCCCGGACATGGCCCCAGAACAACGGTCGGAAGAGAGAGAAGGACCAACCCGTTTTTTCTTTAGAGCAGTGAGTTCTTCTCCGGCGACCGTTTACGCACACGCTCAGGCAGTGGCAGGAGCAAAGTGCGAGGCTAATCACCTGACCCGTTTCCTGAGCGAGGGAGGAAAGCAATGGATTCTCTTAAGTGCCGGCATATCTTGATTTGTTCAGTACTCGTCTTGCTGCTTGGATTGATTCCTGGATGCAGTTCTCCGGGAGGTCGCGGCGCTCCTCCACCGAATCCCGTCTCTCAGCAGGGCCAGCCGGCTCAAGCTGGCGCTCCTCCGCCTGCGGCGCTGTCTTCCACGCCTCGCCCCTATTTTTATGATTTCCCCGATATCCCAACCCCATCTGAGCT
>JAAYUJ010000475.1 GCA_012517775.1 Deltaproteobacteria bacterium | reverse complement strand
TTCGTCGCATTTGATTTTTCTCACTATAGAATAATTTCAAATGGAGTATTCAGGGTTTTGTTATAATTAATCTAACCTTCTAATTTCCATCGGTGATGGATTATCCAAGACAGCAGTCCTTGTTGATCAGAATGAATTATTGAACATCGCTGAGACGGCGCATTAGTAAAAAGTATCCGGTGGTGAGTAAATGAATATATGAGTAGTCTGAATTGTAGGTGCTTATTGAAACATAGCCTATTGTGTGAAATGATCAACTCCTCTGAAGAATCCTCACTCGAAGTGTGGAGTAGCCACACCTCTATTGGTTTAAGCAATTGTGATGCCATATCTACTGGTTTTGACAAGCAGATAGTTCGAAGAAATGGCTCTATGCTTGCAAACCCTATAAATGCAGATCCATGAATCGTCGGCAAATTCATGGCGACGACTCGAGGGCCCCAATTTGGAACCTGCGCAACTCTTCAAGAAACCGCTTCATTTATGTGAGCATTTTGCCGATGAGTGGCTAGTAATGTTGTGCTTGGGTGAGGTTTGTGCAGACTGCGATGGTTCATCCCGGTTGACGAAAGGCAGCGGCCAGTGGGAAATGGGTGAAACCGAAAGCGTTGTGATGACAACAGGTTACGGCCATGTGAATGACCAGGCCAAGAAGGAAATGCCTTACGGGGACATCTCCATTCAGATCGATTCCCTTCCTCCTTTGCCGTGCTCCCTGGAGCGGTTGCTCGGCATTATGCAGGACGAGAATAGCTCAGCATCGGATCTGGAGAGCCTCATACGGCACGATGAGGCACTGTGCGCCAAAATCCTGAGGATGGCCAACTCCGCTTTCTATGGCCTCAGGTGCCGGGTGAAGACGCTCTCCCGAGCGATCATGACCATCGGGTTTCACGAAGTGAAATCAATCTGTCTTTTCAATCTGCTCATGGACAGTTTCCCGGTGAGAGGGAATGTGGATCGTTCCCACCGGGAAAGGCTCTGGAAGCATGTCCTCATGACGGCGAGGCACGCCGCTGAAATCGCCTGCCTGAGGCCGTGGGTGAGCAAGGACGAAGCCTACGATCTGGGGTTGCTCCACGACTTGGGGTGGCTGGCCATGCTGGTGCATTTCAAGGACGACTACCAGATCATCCATCAAATTGCCGCTGACCGGGGAATCCCTCTCTATCTGGCTGAAGAGCGGCATGAGCTCACCCACACACAGATCGGAAAATGGATTGCTCTCCGGTGGGGACTTCCCGAAGTCTACCATCGTGTCATTGCGTATCATCATGTTCCGGAAGAGAGCCCTTCGCACCGGCCGGCTGTGAAAATCGTGTCACTGGCCCATCTCCTTGCCCACATGAGGGAATACCCCGACCTTGTCGAATCCGGCTTTGTCGAGACCTTCCGTCTCGATCTCCGCATTTCGCGGTGCGAGTGGCAGGGGCATTTGGGGAATGTGGAAAGGGTGCGTCAAGAAGTGGACAGGCTGTGGAGACTTTTGAACTGAAGAGAGATTGCCCATGAATATCGAGGAACTCCTGAGAAATGAATTGCTCGAAGTGAGACGCAAGGAAGTCGAAAAGACGGGTGTTCTGACGATGCTCTACCGTCTCATGGAACTGCTGCCGCAAAAGCTTGGGGTGAAGAGGACCTGCGAAGACCTCGTTCGGATCATCATGGAAGAGACCGATTTCGAAAACTGCTCCATTGCCCTGTGGGATGCAAAAGAGAAGTGCCTCAGCTTTGTGGCTGGATTCGGCCTTCCCGAGCTCCTCGACGAGGAAGTCAGCTTCACGTATCACCGAGACCTCAAGTTCAGCTCCGGTCGGGATGTTGCGAGCAGAGTCTTTGAAAGTTGCGAGCCCATATTCATTGAAGATACGAAAGATCAGCCGATTCCCCGGAAATCGAGCGCCGTAGTCAATCCGGCATGCCTCGTCTGCCTGCCTCTTCCGGACCTGGGAGTCATCAACATGAGTGCTTCCCATCCCCGGAAGTTCTCTGAAGAGAAGCAGCGCAACTGGGTTCTCATGGGGAGTATCATCGGGCAGTTGATTTCCGCGGCACTCATGAATGAAAGGCTCTGCGACGCGAACCATTCCCTCGAACTGCAGGTGGATCTCAAGACAAAGGCCCTTGAGGAGAGAAATCGGGAGTTGTTGCACACCAATCAGATACTTGAGAAGATCATCGATCATGTGCCGGAGGGTGTGTGTCTTCTGGATGCAAACGGGGTCCTGCTCAGAATCAACAGGAGCATGGTGAAATTTCAGGGTGAAGACGCTGCGGCAGCCATCGGAGCTTCCCCCGCCGTTTTCTTCCAGGATCCCCAGACGTTCAACGACCTGATGGCACAAGTGTCAAAATCTGAACAAAAGCTGCTCCTGGATGTTTTTATGATCCGACCGGAGGGAAAAAGTCAACAAGTTGACGTTTTCCTCGCAAGATTGCCCGATGAGGGGGGTGGAACAAAAGGCTACATTCTGGTGATCTATGACGTAACGGAGAAGAAGGCGTTTTCCGAACACCTGCTGAGGACCGAAAAACTGGCGGCCCTGGGGACCATGGCCGGCGGCGTTGCTCATGATTTCAACAACATGCTCATGAGGGTCCTTGGCAACACGCAACTTCTCATGCTTCACGTGGAAGACGAGTTGACACGAAGTCGTCTTCAGAATATCGAGTCCGCTGTGCGGGATGCGGCACAAACTCTCAAGAGGCTGCAAACCTTTGCCGGCAAGGAGGGAAATGACAACAACATTGCAGGGGCAGTCGATGTCAACCAAGTGATCAGAGAGGTGGTGGAACTCACTCGCCCCCGTTGGAAGGACTCATTGGAGAAACACGGATACACCATAGACCTCACGCTGAATCTCGCCCCTTCCTGCTCTGCCCATGTCAGTCCCTCCGACTTGCGGGAAGTGGTGACCAGTATCATACTCAATGCGGTGGATGCCATGGCGTCAGGGGGGGCCTTGCAGGTCGGTACAGGTTGCGATGAGGATCACGCGATCATTGAGATCCATGATACCGGCTGCGGAATGACCGACGACGTGCTGCGCAGGATCTTCGACCCCTTTTTCAGTACCAAGGGGGTTAGCAATTCAGGACTCGGGCTGTGTGTTTCCTGGAATCTCATCAATCGGCACAAGGGAGAGATCCAGGTGAGCAGCGAGCCCGGAAAGGGCAGCCGTTTCCGTATCCTTCTTCCCAAGGCCCGGAACCACCAGAAATTTCCCGCCATTTCGGACAATCACCAGGAATTGGGTTCCCGCCGTGTGCTCCTCGTGGATGATGACGAAGAAATCCTGAGGCTTCTGAGGGACATGATCCGTATGAGCGGTCACAGAGTGGATGCGACAACCAGCGGGAAGGAGGCACTGAATCTCATTGAAAAGGAAGAGTTCGATCTCGTCTTTTCCGACATGGGGATGCCGGTGGTGAGCGGTTGGGAAATCGCCCGAAAAGTGAAGGAAAAGAGTCCGCTGGTACCCGTCATTCTCGTCACCGGGTGGGGACATCAATACGAGGAAGAGGATCTGAGCCGACAGGGAATTGATCTGGTTCTCTCAAAACCCCTCGGTTACGATAAGCTAAAGGCTATTCTTCAGAAGTATCTCTGATTATACTGAAAAGGTAATGATCTGCCGGACCCCCGCCAGAAAGCTTGCCGTGGTGGGGATGTGCTTCAGCGGCTCAAGTGCTCTCTCAAAAAGCAGGTCGGGATTCCAATCCCGACAGCCTTTGCGCCAGGGTGTCGGGTATGGAAACCCGTCCTGCAAAGCGGTCGTTACCTGGACTGATTGAGAAGTTGCGGTGATATGTGTGACCTCATGAGATTGTTGGCTCGGTCTTTCGGAGCATTGTGGGTGATGTGGTGTGCAATGGTCGGTATGGGGCATGCCTCAGGGCCTTTCATGTGGTTGGATGCCGATTCCAAACGTCCTGTGGAAGCAGAGCCCATAAATGTGTTCAGAACATCGAGCCTCAAGTACTATGCCGGAGCTGCTCTGGGTGTTTTGATCTTCGATGCGCCGGCTGCAATGAGCCCAGCTGGAGAAGAGGTTGCCCGGGTATATGTTCAGGAGTTCCTCAAGCTCGGAGCTTTCAGGGATGTCAAGCTGATACCCTGTGTCGCCGCGAGCGGGGAAGAAGCTGTCTGGTTGGCACGGACCAATCGATGCGACTTGATCATGAAAGCATCCGTCGATGAGTTCCTTGACGGAACGGGAGCCATGTCGACTCATCTCAGCGTAAACGTCAAAATCCTGGATGCTCGCGCAGGCAGCGTAGCCTGGGAATTGCAGCAGAAGGCCTCTTCCGAGCCAGGCAAGGACAGGGATCTTTTCTGGTCGGTCAAGAAGGGGGCGCCTGCCCAGCGCTATCCCGCGATTGCCAGAACCCTTGCCCGGCAGTTGACGGATTATCTGGCGATTCCGCCTGTCGATGAGGAAGGCCGAAAGAGCGGGAAGCCCGAGAAGGAGTCATGAAAAATCATCGGAGCTTCCGTGAGCTGGTGTTGATGATTTGACGAAAGAGCGGTTGACTCGGGACCCCCAGGCCGAGATGGTCTTCAGTTCTTGTTGGGGCCAGGAGGGAACATGCTCCGTCTGCCGATCAAGGGAAGGTATGGAGGCAGATCGTGGAAATAAAGATCAACGAGTCACAGCCCATTATGGCCGACCCGAGACTGATGCCTGAGCTTTCCAGCAGGAAATCACGGGTCATTAAGCCGGTTTCCAAGAGCAAGGGAACTGTTTCCCGAAAGGTTGGCGATGATCGGGGTGCCAGGAACGAGCATTCGGAAAAATACGAGTCTTCGTCCGCTGATGGTGCTGAAATTGTTGATGGGGTGAGCGCCTGTCTGGAAGCTCTCTCCTCTTGTCTTCGCCAGGAGATCGGCGAAACGGGGGAAGCCGTCATGGAGCTTCTTGATCCTGTGACGGGAGAAGTCCTTCGTCAAATCCCCCTGAACGATCTGGCCAAAGTGCGCAAGAAACTGGAGGAAGTGAAGGGTCTTATTTTTGACACGAAGATCTGAATATGACCTTCTTGCAC
>JAAYUJ010000474.1 GCA_012517775.1 Deltaproteobacteria bacterium | reverse complement strand
GAGGTTCTGGCCGCAAACTTCCGCACTATGATCCGGGAGATCTTGGCGCAGAGGGAGCAATTGGAGCATCAGCTGGTGGAGATCATGCATCTGCAGCGATATACGGAAAAGCTTTTGGCGACGATGAAAGACGGTCTTATCTCAATGGATATGGAGGGCAGGCTGGTGACGATCAATCCGGCAGCCAGTGAAATGCTGCGATTGAGTGGGGATGCGCAAAAGGGACGTTACGTGAAAGAGCTTCTTGAGGGGATCCCTCCTCTGAAGAACTATCTGGAGGAGTTGCTGTCTTCCCCTGTCAGGGCAAGAATGCAGGAGCAGTTTTTCGTTGAAAGAGAGGAGGAGTCCCAAATTCTTCTTGCCAATTCGAGCTTGCTCATGGACCCGGTCGGAACAACCTTGGAAGTCATCACCAATCTGCACGACATCACGGAGCTGAAGAAGCTGGAATTGCGTATGAGGCAGACAGAAAGGCTTGCCGCCCTGGGAACCCTCGCTGCCGGAATGGCTCATGAAATCAGAAATCCTCTTTCGGCCATCAAGACGTTTGTTCAACTCCTCCCGAGGAAGCTTGAGAAGCCAGGCTTTCTGGATAAGTTCCATCGCACCGTCCCACGAGAGCTTGACAGGATCAATCGGTTGATTGAGGACTTGCTGGAACTGTCCAGAAGTCCGAAATACCATTTTCGAACCGTGGATATAAGGAGAATGATTGAAGACACGGTTGAGCTTTTCGAAGAGGAACTGAGATCATGGAGAATCACACACCACATTCGATTTGACCCAAACATGCCCGCAGTGCGTGCTGATGTGGATCAGCTGACCAAGGCGTTTCAGAATTTGATCCGGAATGCGGTGCAGGCGATGCCCGAAGGGGGTGAGATTTGGATTGAAGCTTCGGGGGTGAAAACGTGCCCTCCAGGGGAAGAAGGCTCGAATCGACAGAACGGTTGGATGACGATTGTTTTCAAGGATACAGGATATGGAATTTCAGGCGAGAACCTGAAGACGATTTTCAACCCGTTCTTTACAACCAAGGATACAGGTACCGGCTTGGGGCTGGCAATCACTCACAAAGTGATAGTGGAGCACGGAGGCCACATCGATGTGAAAAGCAGGCCCGGAGAAGGCAGTTGTTTCACCATTTACCTCCCTGCGGAATGTGACGGCTCTTCTTAAATTCCCCTTCAACAGATTTTAGTCATCCTTGCCCAAGAAATTGTGCAGTGCTTCATTGCCTTTCCCCCAAGATTTGCTTCCTGGCAGCTTCCAACCATTGGAAAACCCGTAACGAATCCATCATCATGCCTATTGGCACTTATCTTGTTTGCTCTCTGAACATGAATTGACTGCGGAGACTGCCAGGTGGGCAGAGATTTGCTTCAAATGCTTCTCTGCGATCCACGGGGTCTCGATGCTGAACCGGTGGCTTTTCGGACAGATCCATAGGGGGAGAACGCCGATATGGAAAAGAGTTTTGCAGAAGCAATCTTTGTGGTGGACGACGATAGAGGGATTCTCGATTCCTTCGATGCCATGCTGGGGGACGACTACCCGCTGGTTATGGTGGACAACGGGGCGGTTGCACTCAACCTGCTGAACGAGCATAGGCCGAGACTGCTGTTCCTGGACATCAAGATGCCGGGAATGAATGGATTGGAGCTTCTCAAAAGCATTCGAACCAACAAGATACCCACCGAAGTGGTTATCGTTACGGCCCTGCCACAGGAGCACTATGAGGAGATGGCCCACAAATACGGCGTCTACAGGTACTTGAAGAAGCCTCTTGATGTGGATGAAGTGGAAGATATCACGCGGGATGTTCTCCACTGAACAGGATGGGAGAGAAACATTATATCAACAGCTCTTGAGAGGAGCATGAGCTCGATCTGCCACCGAGATCCGCCAGTGGGGTGGCGGACCGAGCAATCGTGAAAGAGGCTGTACGATGGCACCATTGCCGATATTGATCATTGATGATGAACCTGCAGTCCTTGAGGGCTTGCGGGAGTTTCTCGAGGACGAGGGATATGAGGTCCACGAAGCTCGCGAGGGCAGAAAAGGCCTGGATGTATTTCGGGCCGTTGATCCGCACCTGGTCATGACGGATCTCCGCATGCCTGGAATATCAGGTATTGAATTGATAGAGGAAATAAAGCGCTTGAAGTCGGAGGTGCCTATCATTGTTGTCACCGGCTATGGTTCTCTCAGCACGGCAGTCGATGCCATACGTCTGAACGTTTTTGACTTCATCACAAAACCGATTGACTTGGAATCGCTGAAGCATTCTCTGGACCGCGCACGAGCAAGCATAAGAGAGGCTCAAAGTGTGCAGAGGGAAATAAAGGTGCTGAGACAGCAACTGGGGGAACTGCAGGGGCAGTGGGAGCAGCAGCTTAGTAAGTATTCGGAAGCGGAGCCCTTGATTCATACTGGCAGGTTGCTGGCTGGAATACTGCATGATCTCAACAATCCTTTAACTTTCATCATGGGGCAGACCGAGCTTCTTCAGTTCATGCATCCCGAGGTGGAGAACATCGGGATCATCAGGGAGCAAGCTCTCCGGATGAAGAGCATCATTTCCACCATCACCAAGAGGATGAGACAGGCGCAGTGTCGGCAGATGGAGAGTCTTGATCTGAACAGGGTGCTGCAGGAGGAAGTGTTTTTTCTGGAGTCTCATCCATACTTTAAGGAAGAGATAGAAAAGGAATGGCATCTTGATGAAACATTACCACCCCTTAGAGGTGTTGCGGCCGAATTCAGCCAGATTTTCGGAAACCTACTGAGAAATGCCGCCGAAGCTATGAAGGGGCGGGAGAAGAAGAAGCTCATCATGAGAACTTGGCATGACGAAAAGCACATACACGCGAGCATTGCAGACACTGGACCAGGCATTGCACTTCACGTCAAGCACAGGATATTCGACGCGTTTTTCAGTACCAAGACGACGGAAAGCTGGGCAGTAGGCAGCATGGGCATGGGTATTGGTCTCTATCACTGTCGTGAACTTGTCAGCCGCTATGGTGGGCAGATTGAGGTGGAGAGCGTGCCTGAGAAGGGTGCTACCTTTGCGGTGCACCTTCCCAGAGTCTGATCGGTGAATTGGGGGGCTGTATTCATTGATCCAAGGTTTTGGGAGGAAAGGATTTTCAAAAAGACAAAAGCCTTGAGATCGGGTATATGCGAGTTGGGCGAGTGGGAATCTCGGAGCAATTCCGTTGTTTTGTTCCTTTGATTTCGGTGCCGGCGGTCATTGGGCTCAAGGAGGGATCAAGAGTCAGTGAGTGGTGAGAAGTGCAGGAGGGTGATTCCTGGCAGGATGAGTCTGGGGTGCGAGGTTCTGGTGGAGTCTCCCTCCCCTTGGTTCTATTCCGCCAGGCTTGGAATCCTTGCGAACCTGGCTTCCTGCAGCGGCGGATATGTGCATGTAACCGACCTGATCCGCAAGGCGGGTGGTCGCGTCCATTCTCTTTTTTCGCCCCAGCACGGGTACTTTGCTGAAAAGCAGGCGAATATGCGGGAATCCTCCCATGGGTGGGATGCCTGCCTGAATGCTCCCATATACAGCCTTTATGGTGCTGTTCGGGAGCCGACAGAGGAAATGCTCGGGGGAATAGACGTTCTTCTCATTGATCTGCAGGATGTGGGGACCCGGGTGTACACCTATGGCACCACCATGGGTCTTTGTCTCGAAGCGGCGGGACGATGTGGTCTCAAGGTGGTGATTCTCGACAGGCCGAACCCCATAGGTGGTGATGCAGTCGAGGGAAACATTCTGGATGGGGAATGTCGTTCATTTGTGGGAAGATATCCGATACCCATGAGACATGGTCTCACTTTGGGGGAACTGGCGCGCTTTCTTGTCATGCATTGTGGTGTTTCGTGTGAACTGGAGGTGGTGCCCTTGAAGAACTGGAAGCGTCGCGATTTCTTTGTGGATACTCAGTTGCCCTGGTTCTATCCATCCCCCAACATGCCTTCATGGGAGACGGCGCTGCTTTATCCAGGAATGGTGCTGCTCGAGGGCTGCAACGTGAGTGAGGGCAGAGGGACAACGCTTCCTTTTCACCTCTTTGGTGCTCCATTTCTCGATCAGAAAAAAGTGGGACAGCTTCTGGAGACTTATCGACTGGAAGGGGCTGCATTTCGTCCTGTCTGTTTTGAGCCTGTCTGTGACAAATGGGAGGGGGAGCCGTGCTATGGATTTCAGATCCATGTCACCGACCCGGAAAAATTGCGACCCTACCGTTTGGGCTTGAGTGTGCTGAAGGCAATCATGGAGGTTCACCCTGAGGAGTTCGAGTGGTTGCCTCCTCCCTACGAGTATGAATGGGAAAAGCTTCCCATTGATATTCTCATCGGGGACAGGAAAATCCGGTCAAAGTTGGAAGGTGGAGAGGCGCTGGAAGACCTCGAAGGTGGCTGGATGCCCAGCCTCGTTGAGTACCTGACAAAACGTGAGGAGTGTCTCATGTATACCTGATAGAGTGTGTATGGCTCAATTGAGCACCTTTCCAATGCGATTCCATCGGACGTAGCTCATGGAGGGGGACCAGCTCATTTCGCCATCCTTATTCCAGGACCAGTAGATGATGAAAGCCTTTCCCCTCAAGTCATCGAAGCTCACGAACTTCCAAAAACGACTATCATGGCTTTCGTCTCGGTTGTCTCCCATGACAAAGAGACAGTCGGGTGGAATGGCAAGGGGGCTCATGTTATCTCTGGTGCTGATCGTGGCCGGAAGGATTCGGGTGTCACTATGCACGGCATAGGGTTCGTCGAGGGGTTGATCGTTGACAAAAACCTTTTTGTTCTGTATTCGCACGGTATCTCCGGGTATACCAATAACTCTTTTGATGAAATCCTTGGAAGGGTCAACGGGATACTGAAAAACGATGATATCACCTCTTTTTGGATTCGACACATGAACCAGCTGCGTGTTCCAGATGGGCAGTCTGATACCATAAGCAAACTTATTGACCAGTATATGGTCGCCAATAAGCAGTGTGGGTTTCATGGACCCTGATGGGATCTTGAACGCCTGTACGACGAACGCTCGGATGAAAAGGGCCAGAAGGGCGGCTACAACGATGGCTTCAGTGTATTCGCGAATGGTGCTTTTTTTTCGTTGTTTTGTTTCCATTTCACTTTCAACCTGAAGACGCAACTTCAACTCCTTCTATTATAGATAAATTGAGCTAAGTGCATAAAAATCATAATAAGTTTCTTGCATCTTTCGACCGCCTGATGGTAAAGTAGAAAACTAAGAAAAAGTCAATACAAAACCATCATAAACTTTTTGGAGCAGGTGCTCTTCATGTTCAAAAAACCGGAGAATCTCATAGGGTTGGACATCGGCTCCCATGCCGTGAAGCTGGTCCAGATCAGTGCCAAGAATTCCACAGTGAAGTTGCTGAACTTTGGGGTAGCTCCACTTCCCAAAGATGCATTCTCCGAAGGGAGGATCAAGAGGCCGGACTTGGTGGCCTCTTCAATACAGCAACTGGCCGGTCATCTGAAAATCAAGGAAAAGGGCGTCGCAGCCTCTGTTTCCGGCTTTGAGGTCATGATCAAAAAGATCGATCTGCCCATGATGACCGAAGAAGAGCTGGACAATAGAATGCAGGACGAACTGGGGCAATACATCCCTTATAACATTGATGATGTGGGGGTGGATTATCAAGTTCTGGGTGTCGCCAAGGATCGGCCCAATTTTATGGAAGTCATGTTGGTCGCGGCCAAGAAGGAATCCATCAGCGATTATGTCAGTCTCATACGGATGTCGGGCTTTGAGCCCATGATCGTTGACGTGGATTATTTTGCTCTGAGCAATGCATTCGAGTCCACATACGGGTTCGGGGAGGAAAGTATTGCCCTTATTGACATCGGGGCAAGCAAGGCGATCATGAGCATTATCGATCGAGGAGTGCCGGTGTTCACCCGTGGTATCTCCATAGGTGGAGCCCAGATTACCGAGAAGATAGGTGAGCATTTCAGAGTCTCCCTTGAGGAAGCGGAAAGAATGAAGTTGGGGGAGGTCATTTCAGAAACCCAGATAAAGGAGGTGGAAGAAATCTTCGTATCGAGCGTGCGTACGTGGGTGAATGAATGCAAGCGGGCCATTGACTTCTTCTACAGCAACTATTCGGATACGCAGATCGGGAAGGTTTATCTGAGTGGCGGTTCCTCGCGAATGGCAGGGCTTGACAAGGTTCTCGAGGAGCACGTGGAGATTCCGGTGGAGATATTTAATCCTCTTTCGAAAATTGAGCACGATCCCAAACTGTTTGACCCTGCCTACGTGGATTTTGTCGGGCCCCAAGTGGCTATTTCACTAGGACTTTCGCTGAGAAAGACGAAAGAGAAATGATCCAGATCAATCTACTTCCGGTAAAGGCAACAAAGAAAAGGGAAAGTGCCAAACAGCTGTTTTCCCTGTACCTGTTGAGCATCGTTTTGGTTTTGTTGATTATGGGCTACCTCTGGTATGCGAAAAAGGGTGAAATCGACATGCTCAACAGGCGGCTGACCCAGTTGCAGCAGGAGGTGAAACAGTACGAAAAATATGAAGCGATGCTGCAGGAAATGACGAAGAAAAAGGAAGCCATTGAAAAGAAGAGAAATGTCATTCTGGATCTGAAGAAAGACCGTGATGCAGTTGTCCGGGTCATGGCTCTCCTGAGCATTCAGGTGCCGCCTGATAAGCTTTGGTTCGAGCGGCTTTCACAGTCCGGCAATTCCATCGCTCTTGACGGTGTGGCATTGAGCAACGAGGCGATCGTGGAATTCATGCGGAACCTGGAATCATCTCCCTATGTTCAAAAAGGAAGTGTGAATCTGACACATTCCCGCCAGACGACATTGAGCAACAGGAAGTTGAGGGAGTTTCAGGTGACGTATCGGTTCTATCCTTTCTCTGAAATTCAGAAACAGACAAAGACGCAGCCATCATGATGAAAGAATCCACGAAGTTGACGGGATTGCAGGACAAGTTTACGGCCCTCACACAGGCTCAGAAGGTTCTGTTGTTTGTGGCGACCATTTTGGTGCTCGGGGCCGCGTTTTATTTTCTTACTTATAAGGACCTGAGGCAACAGGCCGATAAGCTGGCAAAGAGCGTGGCGGAGCAGGAGAAGCGCCTGGTCACGGTCAAACAGGCTGTTGCGCGGGTAGAGGCATTGCAGGTCGAGATTGCGCAGGCTGATGCGGATTTTCAGCAGCTTTTGAGACTTCTTCCGGATCAGAAGGAATTGCCGGGTTTATTGGAGAGTGTTTCCGAGTTGGGAGCCCAGGTGGGTCTCGAGAACATACTTTTCCAGCCACAGGCCGAACAGCCCAGGGAGTTCTATGCGGCCATACCCGTTCGACTCGATCTGATCGGAACGTATCATGAACTGGGGGTATTTTTTGACAAGGTGAGCAAGCTGGACAGAATTCTCAAGGTGGAAAACCTCAGTCTTACTCGCCAAAAGACAAGCCCTCGTCTTCAGGTGGGCTGCACGGTGGTGACGTACCGCTTCATCGATAAGCCGCCCCAGCCGGAGCAAGCTGGGAAAAAGAAGTAGGGGTGTTTGCAGGGGTTGGTTTGTATTGGTAATAGGGGGAAGGAGTCAAACGATTCATTTGGAGGAAAGAGATTAGCAATGAGGGGGCGTTATGCGAGGATACGAGAGAATTTTAAGGGGCTTTCTTGTATTGGGGCTGGCTTCTTTCACGTTCTGGAGTTGTGCAACTCCCGGGACGGCTGGAAAGAGCGCAAAAGAGGGAGCGAGTGCTGAGGAGCCTGGCAAGCAATCTCAAGAGCAGTTAGCGACTGGTCAAGGGGGTAAGCTGCTGGGAGTCCAGGTTCAAGATCAGGGAGACGAGACGAAAGTTGTGATGGCCGGAAGCGGACCTTTTCAGGATTACCAATTCCGGCGGCTGGGTGAAGATCGGTTTGTTGTGGAACTGCAAGATGTCAAGGAGACTGCGAGTCTGCCTTCCTTGCCGCCATCCTCCGAAAGGGTGAGGCTGACCTATGGGGATACGACGATGTCAGGGGGTGCCCAGATCATAGGTACCTTGTATGATCGCCTCGATCGCTACGTCATGAACACCGAGGGAAACGACCTGGTCCTCAACATGTACTTTTCAAACAAAGCCGATGGTCACGGGTCTGGAAGCGCTCCGTTGTCTTATGTTCCGAACCCTCCGGAACCAAAAAGAAAGAAGGTTGCGAAGAAATCTTCCCAAGGGGCGGGGGGAAAAGCGCAATCAGGAGCCAGACAAGCACCTGCCGAGGCTGCAGCTGATGACGTTTCCTTCCCTGCCGATGCACCTCCCGGTGCGGCAAGTCTCACAAAGAAGCAGTATGTGGGCAAGCCTATCAGCCTTGATTTGCTCGATGCTGATCTGCGCAATGTCCTGCGACTCATATCCGATCTGACCGGCACCAATCTGGTGATCGAACCGGATGTCACGGGGAGGGTCACCCTGAAGGTGGAGAGGGTTCCATGGGATCAGGTGCTGGATATGGTCCTTGCCATGAACAATCTTGGCAAGGAGCAGGTGGGTGGCGTGATTCGAATTGCGAGACAGGACAAGCTGAAGCAGGAGTGGGACCAGACCAAGAATGAAATCCTGGCCAGGCAGGAGTTGCTGGAGATCGCGAAGGATGTGGGTGACATCACCACGGTCTATTTCTCGGTCAATTACGCACAGCCTGCCGACATCGCGAAAAAGATAGAAGTGAACAAGAGTGACAAGGGGAGAATTGAAGTAGATGACCGCAGCAGTCTGATCATTTACTCCGACTTTCCCGCTCGGATAGAGAATGCAAGACGCTTGTTGACGAGGCTTGATCGGGCAACACCTCAGGTGCTCATTGAGGCGAGAATCGTCACCATGAGCGCTGACGCGAGCAGAGACCTGGGCATAAACTGGAGCGTCCAGGGTAGAAGCGGGGCTGCAAAGGCAGGGCTCCCCACCTTCTCACGTGATTTCGCGGTAAACATCCCGGCCACGATTCCTTTCAGCTTTTCCATAGCGGAAGTGATCAACAATACTCTCATGAATGTAGACCTTAAGTTGGCGGCTCAAGAGCAGATTTCAAGGGTCAATGTTCTTGCGGCTCCGAGAGTCCTGACGCTCAATCACAAAAAGGCCGTCATCAACCAGGGGCAACAGATTCCCTATCTCAAGCTCAGTGATTTGAACGTGGCATCTACGGAGTTCAAGGATGCGGTTCTGGAGTTGCAAGTGACTCCCCATATCACTCCTGATCGCAAGATCCGGCTGGAGATCATGGCGAAACAGGATGAGCCTACCTCGACACAATACCAGGTTGGGACCAGTTCGGTACCCGGCATCGATTCGCGCAGGATCAACACGGAGCTCCTTGTGGACGACGGAAACATTGTTGTGATCGGCGGTGTGCTGCGGCGAAACGATACGGAATCGACCACGTCGACGCCTGGGCTCTCAAAGGTGCCGATCCTGGGTCGGCTGTTCAGAATCGATGGTACCAGGAATATTCGACAGGAGTTGGTTATCTTCATCAGCCCGAAGATCATTGAAGCGACAAGTCCTCCTACGAGGGGGTAAGAGGCGGGGCACGTGTTAAGGAACGTCGAATTCCCTTGGTTCCTCTGATTCAATGCGAAAAGGATTCTATGCTGTGATCGCCATCTGTGGAGTGAACGGGAAGTGCTTAGCAGGTAAGGTTGGATATGGAGTATCTTGATCGAATGAGGCGCGTCTGTGTTCCCTGTGGTGTCGTTGCACTGTTGCTGCTCATTGGCGCCTGTTCAGCTCAGAAATCAGGGTCAAAATT
>JAAYUJ010000473.1 GCA_012517775.1 Deltaproteobacteria bacterium | reverse complement strand
GTGCGCCGGGGCCGCATCTTCATGAGGTGACCTCAGTTGCGGTGTGGGTCGCCCTATTTCCCTTTCCAGTTGGGCGGCCTCTTGGAGAGGAAGGCGTCGACACCCTCTCGTGCATCTTCCGAGACGCACATTTCTGCGAAAACGTCACTGCTGTGTTCGAACTTCTCTCTGAAGGGCAGATCCAGCATCTTGTAATAGAACTGTTTACCGATCTTGATGGCCAGAGGACTCTTGGAAAGAAGCTTCTGGGCAAACGCAAGAGTCTCTTCCTCAAGTTTCTCGAGTGGCACCACCCTGTTGACCAATCCAAGCTTTTCAGCGGTCGCGGTGTCGATCATGTCGCCGGAGAGAAGCATCTCCAGGGCCTTTTTCTTACCGATTCCCTGGCTGATGGGAATGATCGGTCCTGTGCAAAGCAGCCCCACATTGATGGCTGTGGTTCCGATCTTGGTGCCCTCCGCCACGACGGCAAAGTCGGCGGCTGCAAGCAGGCCGGCTCCGTTGGCCACAGCGAAGCCGTGAACCATGGCAATGACCGGCTTTGCCATGGCAGCTATGGTCAGGTGCATTTCATCCATGAGTGCAATCCATTTCCTATATTCCTCCAAGGACTTGCCGGGATACTCAGCGATATCGATCCCTGTGGAAAAGGCCTTGCCCGCTCCCTTGACCACAATGACCGCCACATCGTCTGATCGATCGAGCTCCCGCAGGCTGTCGTTCAGATCCTTAGCCAACTGAGAGCTGAAGGTGTTGAACTTGTCAGGGCGGTTGAGGGTGACTGTGGCAATTCGATCCTTGATTTCCACTAGAATGGTTTCATAGTTCATTCCGTCCTCCTGCATGCTTGGGGAAAAAAGAGCCCATCCCTTGGTGAAGATTCACGCCTCAGGCGCCAGTACCTGGTGATAAGTGGAGACCTGACGACCCTACCCCGTTATTCTACTTGAATCCAGCTTTTTTGAAAGAGCTCCCTGCCGTATTTCTTTCGCCTGTTTCAGAAGCCGGGAATGAGAGTCGGGATGAACAGATCATCCATAAAAACTATGTTTATGGGCAAATGAATCAAAAATAGCGATTTGATCCCTTCATCTCCAAACTGCTAAGGGGTTAGCATTCATACGAATGTCGCCGCTGTCCTGAGGGCATGGCTGCTCTTGATTCAAGAGGGAGGAGAGAGATGTTGAAGAATCTGTTCGCAAGCCGCTGGGGAATGATCGGAACGGGTGTCTTGATCGGGGTGCTTGCTCCCCTTTTGCAGAAGCTTGGCAACCCGGGAAATATGGGCATCTGTGTCGCCTGCTTCGAGCGGGACATCGCGGGAGCCGTCGGTTTGCATCGTGCCGCTGTGGTCCAGTATATGCGACCCGAGATCATCGGGTTCGTTCTTGGTTCTCTTGCCGCCGCTTATTTTTTTAAGGAGTTTCGACCGCGGGCCGGCTCCGCTCCCATTGTGCGCTTCGTTCTCGGCGTGTTTGCCATGATCGGTGCCCTGGTCTTCCTGGGCTGTCCGTGGCGGGCCATGCTGCGCCTCACAGGAGGAGACGGCAATGCCATCCTCGGATTGCTCGGACTCGTAGTGGGCATCTGGATCGGGACCCTGTTTCTCAGGAACGGGTATAACCTTGGTCGCACACAGGCAACATACAGTTCCGTGGGCTGGATCATGCCCCTGATCATGGCAGGTTTTCTCCTGCTCATGATCATTTTTCCGCAGGTTGAAGGGCAGCCCCAGAGCGGTATACTGTTTTACAGTGAGAAAGGCCCGGGATCCATGCATGCATCCTTGCCCATCGCGCTGATTATTGGGCTGGTGGTGGGCTTTGTGGCTCAACGAAGCAGGTTCTGTACCATGGGAGCCTTTCGGGATCTGATCCTTTTCAGGCAAACCCATCTCTTTTCCGGGGTTGTTGCCCTCATCGCAACTTCATTCCTGGTAAATCTGCTGCTGGGACAATTCCATCCCGGATTTGAAAAACAGCCGGTCGCCCACACCATGCACATCTGGAATTTCGGAGGAATGCTGGTCGCGGGACTTGCATTTGCTCTTGCAGGGGGATGTCCCGGGAGACAGCTCTTTCTCGCCGGTGAAGGCGACGGGGATTCCGCTGTGTTCGTGCTGGGGATGATTGTCGGTGCGGGCTTTGCCCACAACTTCGGCCTTGCGAGCTCACCCGGCGGTGTCGGTCCTTACGGGATAGCGGCCGTCTTTGTGGGTCTTGCCGTATGTCTGTTCATCGGATTTACCATGAGACTCCGTTCGGTGAGAGAGACTTCAGGGGCGAAAATGCCGGTGGAAAACAAGCCGGCTTCAGTTTAGGAAAGGAGAATTGGAAATGAACGCTACGGTCGATGCAAGAGGGCTTTCATG
>JAAYUJ010000472.1 GCA_012517775.1 Deltaproteobacteria bacterium | reverse complement strand
TGCGCGTAAGGCCGGCTTCAATCCTGATGAAGCCCTCGTTATCGCCAGGAGTGCACAGATGGTGGACGAAAATGCCAGGGGTGTCGTGGACGACAAGATCGTCAGGATGGCGGGTGAGACGGGCGATTATACGGCGACCTTCAAGACGCTGCCGAGCTTTGCCGGTGTTTCGGACGTTGAATTCACATAGCACGACGACTACCATCACTCCTTATGGATGCCGTTTCACTTCCTCCCCGGTAATTATGAGCTCAATGCCGCACGATATCGTCGTCAGCGGAGTTCACGCCACCAGATGGTCAGCTATGCGGGGAAGAGTGCGACTACGGATGGGTTTGACTGGCGGACCGTGTGCCGTCCTCACAGTTACCTCGCTGTCGATATCGTCAACAACGCCCGGATCTACAACATGAACCCCGAGTTGAATCTGTACCTTACAGGGGTAACGATGCACGTGTTTGCGGATACCTGGGTTCATCAGGATTTCATGGGAACACCCGAGACCCGCGTCAATGATGCCGCTAAGAACACCAGTTATGCATTCGTTCCCGAAAACAGTCCGTGGGCGTTTATCAGCGGAGGTTGGGGTCGGCACTCGTGGGGATTCACGGATTCCGCCCCCAAATGGACCCTTGCTCTCGGAGCGAGGAACACTTCAAATGTCTACCTGGGGCATGGTCGCATGGGCCACCTGCCGGACCAGTCCTGTGTGATGTAAAGGTATTGGCCTTCCTGGCGATGGGGCCTCGGTGAGGAGAAAGGAACGTGGACACGCAACAACCCTTTCCATTACTTTGATGCCTTCGTTCATATGGTTCATGCCTTGCGCTGCATCAAGTCCAAGCGGGATGGCACGGCAGATGTCCCTTATGCTCCATTCGACTTGGAATGGGGTGTAATCAGAGACAGGACCGGCCTGGACCAAAATTTTCTGGGAAGAATCGTCGCTCTATTCGGTGTAAGATATGTTCCCAACAGCAATGACTGGGACAAGCACATCGATGCTCATTGCACAACGTGGATCAACGCCATTGAGAGTCTGTTGGGTCTGTAGAGAATCGAACCCTGGGTAGGCGGCGACAAGAATCCCTGGGTGACGGAGGCGAAAGGTGGAACGGGTCGTGAGATCCTCAACCTGGATTTCTTCAAATTCAACATGGCGGTGAAGGTCCATTACCAGTTCGTCAAGCAGCAAATGCTCCTGCATAATATCCAGATGATCGACAAGTGGACCGATGGACGCACGCTGGTGGATGATCTTTCCAGTTTCAGAAAGCCGACCACCCTCTGGCAAAAGCTAATCAACGAGACATTGACCGCCTGCATTCAGCATACCCCCAGCAAAATCGCCAAGTGGGACTTGCCGTCCTGCTGGATGAGATCTCCATGATGCGATCGAAAGGAGAGGCCATCGAGAGATTGGAACTTGCCATCTCTGATGCGGGGGAGCATGCCTATCAACTCAATCATACCAAGAGGACCCATTCGATTCAGAGAATCGAACAGTTGATCCGTCAATTGAAACAGACGGGTGGCTCTGAGCTGGTTCGAGGTCCGCGTGTCGACACAGAGATTCCCACGACCGCTGCCTGGAAAAAGGAATCGAGTTTTGCACTCCGCAGCCGGAGCAGCGATGGCTTGACGGAAATCGACTCAGCGGTCGAGGCTTACAACCGTCACGTCGGGTCCGGCGACGAAGCGGCATTCGTCGGGTGTGCCATCGCGATCTTCAAGGCGTGCCAGAAGTGGCTTGCGGACAAGCGCTAGCTTGGCTCGCCTCGGAAAAAGTATGTGGAGACCCTGCGAAACAAGGCGGCCCAAAAAGTGAGATACCTGGGACGCAGCGACCGGATTGCCGATTCCATTTGAGAAAAGCAGGGAAAACTCTTGAACACTGGGTCCTTGCCCGGCAGTCATTTCACCCATATCAGTAGCGACGATGAGGATATCCGCCGTGGCTCTTATCGTGACGGGAGGCGCGTCTCTCCGGTGCAGTTTTGGAATGGCACCGTCCGTGTTGATTGTGCATCCAACCAATAAGGTGATGGTTTCTCAGTTTGTGGCAACCATCATGGATAATAAGCCCTTTGTGAATGTGGTGCCCTTCGGCATGTGCACGACCCCGTCTAATCCCGCCGTGGCTATCGCTACAGCGGTAGCTCTCGGTGTGCTGACACCCATGCGTTGTATCCCCGTCACCATTGCACCCTGGATTCCCGGAAAGCCTACCGTCCTGGTTGGGGCGTTTCCCGCTCTGAGGGATTCCCGCATTTTGATGTGCACGTGGGGAGGGGTCATAAGGATCAATTTGGCCGGCCAGTTCAAGGTGCAACTCTAGCGAAGGCCGGCGATCCTTTCGGGAAATATGGCCGCACGTCTTCTTTTCCACCACCTCATGGTGAAAAGGAGCGTGGGGCATAGGGTTTCTTGCCCGACATTCCGCCGTCGGGGCTGGAATTCCCGTTGCGATCCAGATTGGAATCCCGACCTGCCCACGAGGAGCCGGGGAACTATTCAGTGCAGGATCTGAAGAATACTCGAATTGTGTTGTGAGAACCCGTGGATATATGTATAAGCTCAATAGTCCCGACAAGTTGTACATCCTGAGCGTGCTTTATCAATAAGGAGGTCGGGATTCCAATCCCGGCAGCGATTGCACCGGGATGTCGGGTATGGAAACCCGACCTGTGCAGCTGTCGCTTCCTGGACTCAGTGAGAAGTTGCCTTTTCCCTCAGACGCTGCAAGAGGCTTTCAAAGGTTTCGTTGTTCAGGATGGAGCCGAATTGTTGCCGGTAATTGCCGACTAGGCTGATTCCCTCGATAACGACATCGTAGACCTTCCATCCTCCCCCATTGAGGAGAAGCTTGTAGTCGATCTCAAAGTCAGGCTGATTGGCGCCTGTCACCCAGGTCTTCACGAGGGCATATCGGCCTTCGACCGTCTCCTTATCGTAGCGGGTGCTGGTGGTAGGAGTGGCGGTTGCCTTAATGCGATCGATGTAGGTGTTGAACAAAAGCTCCTTGAATAAGGCGACGAATTCCTGCTGTTTCTCACGATCAACAGCCTTCCAGGGCCTACCCAGAGCGCGTTTGGCCATCTCGTTAAAGTCG
>JAAYUJ010000008.1 GCA_012517775.1 Deltaproteobacteria bacterium | reverse complement strand
GGAAAGCACGGACTGCTCATAAGGAAGGGATCGAAGTCAGGACTTCTGCTCCCACAAGTAGCGACCGAACACCATTGGGATGTTGAGCATTTCCTTGAGTGGACCTGCCGCAAGGCTGGAATTTCGATCGATGCGTGGAAGGAGTCCGATGCCGAGATCTTTATTTTTTCAGCGGACATCTTCTAGGATAGTGGCTGCCAGGAGAGGGTGCTTGGGGTAAGGCTTCTGACGACCGGGAATCGGGTTTGAGAGGCGGTTTTGTGAGCCGGCTGCCATGGCCATAAGGACGCCGGAGGAAGAATGGTGTTCACATAGTGGCTTTGTGATTGTTTCTGCGGGGGTGAATGTGGCTGAAGTGCTGGTAATGAAGGAGCAGAAACGTTACCTGCTTGGGAAGAGGGCCTACGAGAGCTGGAAAAAGCGATTCTCCGAATCCTTTGACGCAGACACCCGCCCCCGGGATCTCAGCGATACCACCCTCTCCGCTCTTATCGAAGGCAGTGAGGAGGCGTCGATGCCGCTCTACGAGCTCATCATGGGTGTGCTGGGTCTTGGAAAAGGGCCGCGCTTCTATTCCCTTGAAACTTCAGAAATCATGCTGGTCACGGATATCACCCTGTTTCTCCTGGACCAACTGCGCTTCGAAGCTCTGAGGCGCCTCGGATGGATCGACGACTGGCATACCGTTCATATCCCTCTATTGGATCTGGTGGAGCAGTTCTCCACCACATTTTCAAATCTCAAGCACGGCACACCACGTCTTTCCAGCAGACACCCCCGTTTTCAGGAGTATCTGACGATCTTCGAAGCGGACCAGGGTCCATTTATCAGGAGACTTATCCCCCAAGCGGTGAAACTGTTCCAGGAAAAACAGACAGTTCCTTAACACGGGTGCATCTCGAAGAATGTCTCGAATAGTCTCCCTATTCCATCACCACTGGCGTAAGCCGGTTTCCAGGACATCCTGCAGTGCCCAGATTGCGAGGCCGCTCCGGAATGCCAGCCGGCGCCCACTTGATGCATCCCCTGCATCGTACCGCGTTCGGAGAATATGGGAAGATTGGCTTTGCGAAGAGCCCGGATGTTCATGGTGAGGTCCCGAGCCAGGCACAACAGGGAGCAAAACGATGCTCCTTTTCTATTGGATGTTTGCCAACGCTGTTCGCCCTTCGCCGGCTCAAGACGGAGCGGGGCGGGTTCGATCCTGATCATTCGGTGACAGCAAAGTCGTCACGCCCTTGTCCACCCCTTCTCCCGGCTTTCCACCCCTTTCTGCACAATGCCCGCTGAATCAATCCCCTCCGCACGGTAGAGGTCTGCCGGCTTGCCCGATGAGCCGTAGCGCTTCACGCCCAGACGAACCAGTCGACAGGGCAGGCCTGCATCGGCAAGAACGTTCGCCACGAGGGCGCCCAATCCGGTGTCTGCGTGGTGATCCTCAACGGTGATGAGAAGACCCGTCTCGGCGGCCTCCAAAACGGCTGCAGCGTCCAGCGGCTTGATGGAAGCCATGTTGAGGACCGAAAAGGTCAAATCGTGTTCACGTGCCAGTTCCTCGCCGGCCCGCAGAGCTTCATGAAGGAGCGTTCCGTAACTGAGGATCGCCCCATGGGTGCCGCGGCGCAGCCAATCCGCCTGTCCCGGTCTGAACACGTAGTCCCCCGCATAAGCCGGTTTGCCACTCTCATCCAGGATAACCTGAATCTTTGATCGCCCCATACCCACAAAGAAATTGCCATGGGCTGCTGCAATGTAACGGATGATTCGATCCGTCTGGTTGGGATCCGCAGGCATGAAAATGAAAAACCCGTAGAGATTCCGCAGAAGACCCAGGTAGTCCAAACACTCATGGGTCTGCCCATCCTCCCCCACGTCCAGCCCCAGGTGGGTACAAACAAGCTTGACCTGCGTCTCGTTGATGTCGTTCAGTCGGTGTTGATTGTATGTTTCACAGACACCGAACACAGCAAACGTGCTGAAAAAAGGCACAAAAGCCTCTCTGCTCAAAGCTCCCGCAAGGGTGGCGGTGTGATGCTCCTGGATTCCGGATTCAGAGAATGCATTTTCAGCAACTTTTCGGAACTTGTCCATCTTGACGGAGCCTTCCAAGCCGCAACTAAAGCCGAGAATCTTCGGAATATCCCTCGTGTTGTTGAGCAGTGCGAGATCCTCGAGGACGGCACCATACGCCGAATGATTATCGGTCACGAAGCCCACAGGGTAAGTTTTCGGGGTTCCGATCTGAATTTCCGGCAGGGCGGTCGGCTGGTTGAAACCATCGGCAAAGAACCTCAGGGTTGCTCTGGGCTCTTTGAAATCGGGAATCGGGTTGTGGAGTCCCGACTCCTGAAGAGCGCGCCCTGCTTCTTCCTCCTTGAGCACGGCCCCGTGGAATCTCGGCTGATTTTCCATGAAAGAGACTCCCTTTCCCATCACCGTCTGGGCAAAGAGGACCGTGGGGTTGATCGGGTCTTCCACATCCTGTCTGTAAATACGTCCGAGGGCACAAAAAATGCTGTCGAAGTCGTGTCCGTCTTCCACATGGAGAACGTAGCACTGGGCGGCAACGTAATCAGCCCGAATCATGTGAGGCATCACACTGTTGGTAAACCGTCCAATCTGGAGGTGATTGCGGTCGATGACGTCGAAGAGGTTATTCAGTCCATATTTCACCGCGAAACGGCGCGCTTCAGCGATCTGTCCCTTCTGCTGTTCGCCGTCGCCCATCAAGACTCCGACCCTTCCGGTTTTCTTGCTCGGCTTGAGGGAAAGAGCCATGCCGCGTTCCCGCGGAGAGTCCCTGACCCAGATTGCCTATGTTCCATTCCACACCCCGTACGCAGCATTTCACATGACCCGCAAAAGAAGACTCCGCCTGTCTGAACTCCAGAAACATATCTTCCTCTTGGATATATCCAAATTCGCACAGCACACTGCAGACGCCGGGACTGATGTGACCGGCGCTCACCAGAAGGCGATCTCTGTTTTCCCAGCAGGGATTCATGGAATCATGACGCAGTGTGCTGTAAAGGAGCAGGAGGAGGTGAAGGGAGGACATCGACCTCCCCGGATGGCCGCTTCCCGCAAGCGTGGTGCTTATGATGATGCGTTGCATGCAGCGAAGCCACATTTCATGAAGCGTCTTCCTCTGTTCATCCGTCAGGGAAGTCTGGTCCTCAGAAATACTGAACATGGACAAGGTCCCCTCATTTTTACTTCAATGAACTGTCTTGTCTCCGGCCTCGTGCAGCGTTTGCCCCAAAGGCCCCACCTTCTTGAGGATCTCCTCGGAGAAATTCATGACCGCCCTCTTAAAGGGTGAATCCGTGTCATCCTC
>JAAYUJ010000471.1 GCA_012517775.1 Deltaproteobacteria bacterium | reverse complement strand
GCCGCTCAAGGCCGTGGGGAGGACCACCAGAAGATTGGTGCCGAAAGCGATGCGAATGGCGATGGTCGGGTCCACCCCGATGGACTTGAGGGCCCAGAACTGCACGGGGACCATGATGAAACACCCGCCGACACCGAGAAGCCCCGATGCGAATCCCACTCCCATTCCAGTGAGGAGCAAAGCGATAACCTGCAAGGCCTGCATTTCCATCTCGATATCCCTCCTGTCCTTTCAATATCTGCTTGTGAAGCCTGAACATCCCTTGATTCAAAGAAGCCTGCATGGACATAGGGTCACCCTGTTGTCCTTGGACCCCGCTTCAGGTGACTAAACATCAGTTCCGAAAACGGTGCGGAGCCGATTCCCGGAATTATTGGGAAAGCCCTTTATGAGGCATTACACCAAGGATCTCCGAATTCCTCTACTCCTCACGCTCCCTTCCGGTGCTTGCTCGCCCCCTGTACCATTTGCCACACAATCTCATCAGCCACCCCCATCTGGTTGTCCACCACTGCGACCCCCTGGTGGAACAACCACTCCTTGCAACGCGTCTGGATGCCGCCGCAAAGCAGCCTGTCCACACCCAGTTCCACCAGGCGCCTCGCAATCCCCAGCGGCGTCTCCCCACCCACATCCACAACCGCTTTCCTGCAGATCACACCGTCCTGAACGTCCACCACCAGCACCGTCGACGAACTCCCGAAATGAGGTGATACTCTCTCCTTGAACAAAGGTACGGCGATTCTCATATCGGCTTCACCCCCGGGTGCGGACCCTTCCAACTCTCAAAAACCCCCGTGAGCCCTCTTCGCCGGCCCACACGCTTCTCATCTCCCTGGGTGTCACGATGAAGCACGAAGGGCGCATCTGCGAGGACTCCCGCCCAAGGGGGAGAGGATGAAAAAAGATCGCCACTCACAACAAGGTGAACAGTCCTCACCCCACTCCCTTCCCTGCAACCGTTCCATTTGCGGGCGGTTGCCGCCAAAGCCCGTCGTATCGAAGGCGCAACGCTCATTCCCGACTGGATTCGGCCTCTTGAAGCAGAAAGAGAGCAAGCCGAATGCCAGTGAGCGGCTCTCAGGATTGATCGTAAATAAAGATACGAAATCAAGAAGTTAGAGAATCAGGAGAAATGGGTGGGTCGGGGAAGATGTACCATAAGGTGAAACCGTTTCATTTCATGTTTCATTTCCTCCTTCGGAAATCCCGTACTTCTTCATTTTCCGCCACAGGGTCGTGCGGCTCAGGCCCAGGGTCCGAGCAGCTTCCGGGCGCCGATACGCGTGCTGGTCCAGGGCAGCCCGTATCTTCTCCATTTCCAGGATTTCCCTTTCCGAAAAGGAATGCAGCTTCTGATCCCGCTCCTTGGCGAGGTCTTTGGGCAAGTGCCTCATTTCAATTACAAGACCTTTGCAGGTGATGAACGCGAATTCGAGGATGTTGTGCAATTCACGGATATTTCCAGGAAAAGGATAGACGAAGAAGAAGTCGAGCACCTCCTGGCTGACGCCCTGTATGTCTCTGGCCCTCCTGAGGTTCAACCGCCGAACGAAATGTTCCACCAGCAGAGGGATGTCCTGTTTTCGATCCCTGAGGGGCGGCAAAACAATCCTGACCACATTCAAACGATAGTACAAGTCCTCGCGGAAGCTCTTTTCACTGACCATTTTGCCCAGAGGCAGGTTGCTGGCCGTCACGAGCCTGGCATCGACCTTGACGGTTTGAGTCCCCCCAAGAGGCATGAATTCTCCCTCCTGCAGCACACGCAGGAGATCTGCCTGGAAGAGGGTTGACGTGTTGGAAATCTCATCCAGGAACAAGGTTCCCCTGTCGGCCAGCAGGAACCGGCCTGCTTTATCCCGGTTGGCGCCTGTAAACGCTCCCCTCATGTAGCCGAATAATTCCGATTCGAGGAGCGTATCGGGCAGAGCGGCGCAGTTGACGGCAACAAACGGTCCCTTCCTTCGGGGACTCAAGTGATGGATCGTCCTGGCGATGAGTTCCTTCCCCGAACCTGTCGGTCCTTCGATGAGAACGGCACTGTCGCTCTCGGCGATGTCCGGAAGGAAGGATATGATCTCCCTCATCAGAGGATGCCTTCCCACGATGTCCTCCGCCCCATAGCCCGGACAAGCCTCTCTCCTCAAAGCCTCCAACTCGGAAAGGTCCCTGAAGATTTCAACTGCTCCGATGGTCTTCTGCGATGCATCGCGCAGAATGGAGGTACTGATGCTGATGGGCTTTTCTTCGCCCGTCTTAGAGATGATGCGGCCGGAACAGTGGACCTGAGATTTTCCACTGGAAAGTGTCTCGTCAATAGCGCATCGTCTTTGACAAATATCGGCTCGGAACACATCGAAGCAGAACTGGCCGATGGCTTGATCTTTCTTGAACCCCGTGATTCTTTCCGCAGCCTGGTTGAAAAAGGTGATGCGCCTATTCAGATCTATCGTGAAGACCCCGTCGCTGATACTCTCCAGGATCGTGCAGCATGGCGATCTGAGGAGTGCGTCAATTTGGCGGAAGCCTTGAGCGGTGTTGACCTTCCCCGCAGGTTTCCGACGGCTAAAATGTGTATGCAATGCACACCCCTCAGAGCCTTCTCCAGAATTATTGCGGCTCATGTTTCAAGGCCCTCCCCACACCCATCGCGCAGCTCCGGGAATTTCAATCCGAAATATACCCACCAAGCTGAGGAAATCCATCTTTTCCGTTCGTCTTTCCATGCCCCTGGAAAAATGATGGGGTTTTTGGCCACCATATTCCCAAATTAAAATTTTGTACTCTTTCTTTTTCTTCTGGCTCAACATTTGAGACGCGATCCAAGAAAACATATAACAAATATAACCTACTTATTTTGCTGCCTTTTTATTTAAATTCTCCGCAGCTATATTTTTTTCTGCAATATTTCACTGTTGACTTCATATTCCTTACTAACTATATATTAAAAGCATCTCGACTGATCAAATAGGAAATAGAGCCATGAAAGAGTTCACACAAGTCATGAAAGCGCTTTCCGATCCCACCCGGGTCAAGATCGTCAAGGCCCTTCAGGTCAAGACCCTCTGTGTTTGCGAGATCCAGGCGGCCCTGAACCTTGCGCAGCCTACCATCTCCAAGCACCTCAAGGTACTCGAGGATGCAGGACTGGTAATCTCTCGCAAATGCGGCCTCTGGGTGAATTACAGCCTCGCGGACGGGACCGGCAGCCCCTATGCGGCGACTCTCCTGGGAAATCTCAAGCACTGGCTCCAAAACGAACCGATAATAGCCGCCCTGATGGAAAAACTGCCGTCCATCAGCCGGGAAGCAATCTGTAGGAAGTGAGACGGGGAAGAGACTCAATGGACAGGGAGAGCGGCAATGGGTGAAAAGGACATCACACAAATCAGAGTCGGCAGGTTTTCCATAAGCATCGTCGGACTGCAGACCGCCATGGCGCAGATGGCATCCACCCACAAGGACAGGTCGGATGAAGAGGTGCGGAACACCATGCTGGAACGGCTTGGAAAGGACAACTACATTCCCCGAAGTGCGCGGGACGAATATGGCAGGGCCTTCGTCCGGGAGTTCCGCAAATTCATGGGACAGCCCTATTCGGAGGAATCTTCTGGGCAACTGGAAATCAAGGTACTGGGTACGGGATGTGCCCAATGTCATAGCCTGACACGCACCATCATGGAGATCCTGACGGAAATCGGCTTGCCCGCCAACGTGGAACACGTGACCGATATCAATAGAATCGTCACATACAACGTGATCGGTTCTCCGGCACTGGTCATCAACGACAGGGTGGTGGCCGTCGGCACAGTACCGCCAAGGAACCAAATCAGGGCATGGCTTGTGGAAACGGGGGCGTCAGTTGCGGGAAAGGTTTAGCAGGGTGTTTCGTTGCCGGAAAGGTTTTTCGTGAGGGCTTTCTCCGGGTTATTAAAACGGTCTGTACCTTCTCAAAAAGTAGGTCGGGATTCCAATCCCGATAGCCCTTGGCCCAAGGTGTCGGGTATGGAAACCCGAGCTACGAAGCTATTGTTTCCCAGACTTATTGAGAAGCTACAACGCTCTCGGCTTCAAGGCGAGAGACAGGGTGCAGGCGGAGATTGGGGGATCGAGATGCCGGTCTCAGGCCGGTCGTCTGAAAGAACATTTTGTCAGAATCAAGTGACGCCCGAGTTGATCCATGAGGTTGGCCGGGGTGATTTCATAACAATCAGGGGAGAATCAGTCATGAGTCACATTGGTGTCGCTGAAAAGGAACTTT
>JAAYUJ010000470.1 GCA_012517775.1 Deltaproteobacteria bacterium | reverse complement strand
GCATCGGGCAAGGAAGCGGCCATGGCCCTGGATATGCTTTTCCGGGAGGGCATGGAATCCATTGAGCCAACCTTGACTGCCTGTCGGGTAGGTGGGGGGCCTGCCCTTTCCATGGAGATCTACCTCAGAGGGTTGCGGTGCAAGAGAAATCCTCACATTGTCGCTTTTTCTGAAATCAACACGGATCACTTCACGTTCGCCCCGCGCATTGTGCCCCCGAAACTGCTCCGCGAGGAACGCATCCACACGTTTGCAGAGATCGATCTGAAGATTTCCGCCAATCTCGCCATGCAGGAAGCGGAGCGTTGCTTCAACTGCGGACTCTGTAATCAGTGCGACAACTGCCGCCTTTTCTGCCCTGAGATCGCGGTGCATCGGGAGGAGTCGCCCCAGGGGCGCCGGATCGATTATGATTATTGTAAAGGGTGCGGGATCTGCGTGGTGGAATGTCCGCGGAACGCCATGTCACTGGAAGAGGAGGAACTGTCCTGAAAGGGTGAAGCATGCGGCAGGTTATCGAAGGAAGCCACGCTGTGGCGGAAGCTGTTCGTCTGGCCAAAGTCCAGGTCATATCCGCCTATCCTATCACACCACAAACTCACATTGTGGAGCGTATCTCCGAATTCTGTGCGGGCGGGCTCATGCAAGCCCGGTTCCTGAGGGTGGAAAGCGAGCACTCCGCGCTTGCGGCGCTCATCGGAGCATCCTCCACGGGAGTGCGCACTTTCACGGCCACCTCATCCCAGGGGCTTGCATACATGCATGAATTGCTCCACTGGGCATCAGGGGCGCGCCTCCCGATCGTCATGGCGGAAGTGAACCGGGCCCTCGCCCCCGGGTGGAACATCTGGACCGACCAGACCGACAGCCTGGCTCAACGGGATACCGGCTGGATCCAGTTTTATTGTGAGGATGGTCAGGAAGTCCTCGACACAACGCTGCAGGCATTTCGCCTGGCCGAATGGGTGAACCTTCCGGTAATGGTCGTGCTGGACGCCTTCTTCCTGTCACATACCTACGAGCCCGTGGACATTCCCTCCCAGGACGAGGTGGACTCTTTCCTGCCCTCTTTTTCCCCCAACTTCCAGCTCGACCCCAAGTCCCCCTGTGCCTTCAACCAGTTGGCTACTCCCGCTGTCTACATGGAAATGCGTTACAGCATTCAGCAGGCCATGGCATCGGCGCTCGAGCGGTTTCCTCAGGTTGAAGAAGAGTATCAGCGGGTCACGGGAAGGCGATACGGGGCAGTTGAAGGAGTATACACAGATGATGCCGATATCATCCTGGTGACTTCGGGAACGGTCACCAGCACTGCGCGCGGAGTCATTGAGGATCTACGTGCAGCGGGCGAGAGAGCAGGGTTGCTCAAGATCAAGCTCTTCCGCCCGTTTCCTGTAGCGGAGATACGCAGTCACCTTCGGAAGGTGTCCAAGGTTGCCGTGATTGACCGCAATTTCTCCTTCGGTGCCTCCGGGGTCTTTGCCCAGGAAGTACGTGCCGCGCTCTACAATCTGTCATCCCACCCCTCTGTCTTTGGGTACATCGCGGGACTGGGAGGGCGCGACGTGACCACGGATCTCATCTCCGACATTTACCGGCAGATTCGGGAAAAGGTAAAGCCTGATCCGGAGGACGTATGGGTGGGTTTGACAGAGGTGCCGCATGAAAATTGAACTGCCTGATCATGAACTGATGCATTCGGGACACGTAGGCTGTCCTGGATGTGGAGCGGCTGTAGCCATGCGTTTCCTCCTCAATGCGTTGGGGGAGAAGACGGTGATGGTGATCCCGGCGTGCTGCTGGTCCATTATTGCCGGCCCTTATCCCCAGTCGACCCTTCAGGTGCCGGTCTTGCACACCGCCTTTGAAACCGGCGGGGCTGTCGCCAGCGGAATCAGGGCCGCCCTGGATGTGAAGGGAGAAACGGAAATCACGGTGGTCACATGGGCGGGGGACGGCGGTACCTTCGATATCGGCTTTCAGGCTTTGAGCGGCGCCGTGGAACGTAATGAAAACTTTCTCTATGTCTGCTATGACAACGAAGCCTATATGAACACCGGTATTCAACGCAGCTCTTCGACACCGTACGGCGCGTGGACGACCACGACTCCAGGGAGGGAATGGAAGAAGATGCGCAAGAAGAACATTGTGGAGGCGCTGGCGGCCCATCGCATTCCGTACGCCGCAACGGCAAGCGTCGCGTATCCGGAAGACCTGGTGGCCAAAGTGAAAAAGGCCCGCAGAATCCAAGGGTCACGGTTCATCCACATTTTTTCCAGTTGTCCCACGGGCTGGCGGCTGCCTTCGGAGCTTTCCATCAAGATCGCCCGCATGGCCGTGCAGACGAACATTTTCCCTCTTTACGAAGTCGAGGAGGGAGTGCGGTACACGATCAACCTGCGCCCCAAAGGGTATTTGGTCAAAGAGTACTTTCATCTGCAGGGACGGTTCAGCCATCTTACGGAAGAGGATCTGGACCAAATTCAGGAAATGGTTGACGAAGACTGGGATCTGCTCTTGCGGAAAGCGGGAACGATGCCCTCAATGTGATCACTCAGCGGGTCGCTCGCTTCTCTCTGTTCT
>JAAYUJ010000469.1 GCA_012517775.1 Deltaproteobacteria bacterium | reverse complement strand
CGCATCAGAAAACAGGACCTCCTGTGAGTGCGCCCTACGTCGAAAATCTCGCACCAGTGTCCCTTGCCCTCCGCCCGGGCCGTGAGGCAGGTGTCGCAGTGGAAGACGGCGCAGGAGGCCCCGAGAAGCTCTTCCCGGGAGTAGCCCGTGATTTCCTCCATGGCCCGGTTGACCATCATGATTCTCCCATCGGGGGAAACCAGCACCACACCGTCGTTCATGGTGTTGATTATCTCTCTGAAACAGCGATCCTCCTCATGCCACACGGTACCTGTCCCCCATTCCCCTCTCAGCAAGTGATTTAAACACTGTTTAAACACTTTAATACATCATCGACAATCCTATTGACAATATGCAGGCCGTCTCAAATTTCTAAGTCATGGATAACATGGCCATATTTTTGCGTTGTCTCCTTCCCTCTTCTGTGGCATTTGAATTGCTTAGGCGAATGGCGGAGAGCCTGCGCCATTCGCCCCCGGCAATAGACAGCAGCTTTCCATCATTCAAGTCTTCCGTCGGCACCAACAGAACAACAGGAGGGAACACATGAATAAGATGCTCTTCATCATCTCCAACGGCTTTGAAAAGGCGGGTCGGGCCACTTGAGTCCCACATTTGCCACACGCCGGGAGACTGTCACGAGAATGGATTCCCTATCCATGAGGGAGTGGTTTTTTTAGCGATTCGCGCAGTCGGAAGCAGGGTTGAGCCTTACGCAGAGGGTTGAGCCCAATGAAATAATCCAATCACCACTATAGGAGGAGCTCATGCAAAAGCTGCTTTTTATCATTTCCAAAGGACTTGAAAGGGCGGGGGGAGCGACCAGGGCGATGCAGTTCGCTGCAATCGTTGCGGAAGAGGGTCATCCAGTGGAAGTCTTTCTAATAGACGATGCAATCCACTGGGCGCAGATAGGAATGGCCGAGGGGATCCGAGCCACCACGGGGGAATCGCTTAAGGACATGCTCGACAAGCTCATCGCCAAGAAGTGTCTCATCCATGTATGCAAGGCCTGTGCGGACAAGCGGCTCATTGGACCCGATGAACTCATCGAGGGCTCCAAGATTTCGAGTGCGGTCGACCTTGCCAAAATGCTCATCGACCCAAATTTTAAGGTGTTAACATTCTAGCGCATCATTGTGCAATCTTGTTTCAGGGTGGTGAAGAGACTTTCACACCCGAGTGGGCTTCTTGCAGGAGCATCGTGAAAGGTGCATTTGATGAGTTTTTTCACAGCCTGTCGGAAAGGCCTTGACAATCCGCATCTCATGCTTGTCCACGAAATACAGCATTCACAAGGTTGGGTTTGCCTATCCGACAACGACAACTTGGTAGGGAAACCCGACCTTCCACTTTCATCGTCGCAGCGTGAACCGACAGCGGCTTGTATTCATCAGAAAAGCTCGGTGATTTCCATGCAACGCTTCACTTTATCGACTGGACGCCAGCCCAGAGAAGAGCAGAATACCCGGAGGAGAACGCAACACCCCCTTACCGACTCGCAGTCAAAGGAAGAATCATGAATCGGCATCGCAGGGACTTTTTGAAAACAGCCGGGGCAGTTGCGACTCTGCCCCTTCTGGCCTCTTCCGCCCGTGGGTCGGACGCGCCCCCGGCAGGAAAGGAATCCTTCGGCTGCCTCGTGGATCTCACCCTGTGTGTCGGCTGCCGGAAGTGCGAAGAGGCCTGCAATCGGATCAACGCGCTTCCCGAACCTCCCGAGCCCTTTGACGATCCGTTCGTCCTGGATCGAAGGCGTCAGCTGCAGCCGACGGAATTCACCGTGGTCAATCGGTTCCACACCGGGCGGCTTGATGAACGAAACCGGGCCATTCCCGTCTTTGTCAAGACCCAGTGCATGCACTGCCTCAAGCCTGCCTGCGTCTCCGCATGCATTGTAGGGGCCCTTCAAAGAAGGAATGACGGAGCGGTATTCTACGACGTATCGAAGTGTATCGGATGCCGCTATTGCATGATCGCCTGCCCGTTTCAGGTGCCCAAATACGAATACGCGGACCCTGTCACCCCTCGCGTGCGCAAGTGCACCTTCTGTGCGGACGTCATCAGCCGCGAAGGAGGTAAACCTGCCTGCGCCGCCATTTGCCCCGTTGAGGCCCTGACCTTCGGAAGACGCGACAAGCTCCTGGAGCTCGCCAGACAAAGGATCAGGAGTGACCCCGGCCGATACATCGACCGGATCTACGGCGAACATGAAGTCGGAGGGACCGGCTGGCTTTACCTCTCGGGAGAGCCTTTCGAGAAGCTCGGTTTCCTCGACCTCCCCTCCCGGCCCGTCCCCCAGTTGACGGAAGCCATTCAGCATGGTCTGTTCAGCTTCATGTGGGCGCCCCTGACCCTTTTCGGCATTCTCGGAGGGGCGATGTGGCTGACCAGATCCGGGAGCCACCTGAAGGAAGACGACTGACGTTCATAGGAGGAGTCCCATGCATTCCCATGCAAAACCACTTCCGGTAAGGGCACCCTTCTGGACGCCCGGCGTGCTCGTTCTCACCGCCTTCATGGTGGCCGGAGCGGCTTTCATTCTTGCCCGTTTTGTGGGGGGGCTGGAGGCGGTGACCAATCTGGATCAGACCCATCCCTGGGGGATATGGATCGGCATCGACGTAGCAACGGGGGTTGCCCTGGCTGCGGGTGGCTTTACGACTGCCGCTCTCGCTCATGTGTTCGGTCGCCGTTTCTATGAGCCCGTTGTGCGCCCGGCCCTTCTCACCGCCATGCTGGGGTACACCCTTGTGCCCATCGCCCTCCTGATCGATATTGGAAGGTCCTGGGCCATCTGGCACCCGATCATCTACTGGCAGGGGAATTCGGTCCTCTTTGAAGTCGCCATGTGTGTGGTCATCTACACCCACGTCCTCTATCTTGAATTCATTCCCATTGTCATGGAACGTTTCAAGGGACGGATCAACCTCCCTGGACCTCTGGGGGCCCTGAACGGCGTGGCGGAAAGCCTCCTCGGCCTGGCGGATCGAACCCTGAGCAAGATCATGTGGATTTTCGTCCTGGCGGGTGTGGTCCTTTCCTGCATGCATCAGTCGGGGCTGGGCTCCCTCATGCTTATCGCCCCCAGCAAAATCCATCCTTTGTGGTACACTCCCATTCTACCCCTTCTATTCCTCACTTCGGCCATTGCCGTCGGTTTTCCCATGGTCATATTCGAATACACCCTGGCTTCCAGCTCCCTTCCCCTCAAAGATGAGACGGATCTCATGGCGTCCCTCAGTCGTTACACCGCTGTTCTGCTCGGCATCTATCTCGCGCTCAAACTGGGGGACATGGTGGTGCGCGGCACATACGCCCACCTTCTCGAGGGAACGGCCCAGAGCAACGCGTTTCTCGTGGAGCTCCTCCTGGGAGGGATTGTCCCCTGGCTCATGCTCCTCTCCCCCAGAGTGCGCCGCTCACGAAGAGGGCTTTTTGCCGCCGCCTGCTTCATTATAGGAGGCGTTGTCCTCAACCGTCTGAACGTCTTTCTTGTGGGCTACAGGGCGCCCCACGCCCAAACCTCCTATTTCCCGTCCGTTGGAGAAATCGCCGTGACCGCCGGACTCATCGCGGCCCTCATGTTCCTCTACAGGCTGCTTGTAACCTATCTGCCGATACTGTCGCCCCATGGGGCTGAGGCGTCCAGGGAGGTGATCTCATGAGACCCGGTAAATCCCCCCGAATCCGCCCCGGTTTCCTGCTGTTTCTGGTGGCGGCTGTTGCGATCCCCTGGTTGACCCTCGTCCTCACCGGTCCGGCGGTCATGAGCGCCGAAAAGACGGCGGGGGGCGCCCTCCCACCGCCGCCCGCCGCCGTGGATGAAGAGGGGAATCCCTGGAAGGCTATCCTCCAGGAAGAAGCCATCCAAAGGGCACATCAGGTGCCGCCTCCCGTCAAGGAAGTCCTCAAGGAAACCCCTGTTCAACGCAAAATCCGG
>JAAYUJ010000468.1 GCA_012517775.1 Deltaproteobacteria bacterium | reverse complement strand
TCCGCGGCATGCTCAACCGCCTTGTCCGAGATGTGGATGCCTCCGAGCATCCTTGCAAGTTCATCGATGCGGTCTTCCGGCGGGAGGAAACGGATACTCGTTTCCGTGTCGTTTCCTTCCGCAATCTTGGTAACCTTATAGTGGGTGTCGCCATAGCATGCAATCTGCGGCAGGTGGGTGATGCAGATCACCTGGTGCTTTGAAGCCAGTCGCTTGAGCTGCAATCCTACAAGTTCTGCGGTCCTGCCTCCAATCCCCGCATCCACCTCGTCGAAAATGAGAGTTTCCGCTTCTCCCTGACGGCTGAGAAGGCTTTTGAGGGCCAGAAGAATGCGGGAAAGCTCTCCACCTGATGCCACCCGAGCCAGAGGTTTGAAATCTTCCCCCGGATTTGCGGTAAGCAGAAATTCCACACGGTCGAGTCCCGTCGGAGAAAAGAGGGGTTCCTGGTCTCCTGTCTTTCCGTCTCCCCCCATGAAGACGACCTTGAAACGAGCCCGGGGCATGTCAAGCAGATCCAGGGTCTTTTCTACATCCCTTGCAAGATTGAGGGACGCGTGCTTTCTTCTGCGCGTCAGCTCTCGACCCTTTTCCAAATAATCCTGCGAGCACCTGTTCAGCTTTCTTGCCAGCTCCTCTTCTCTCAGATCCGAGGATTCCCCCATGGCGATTGAATCCATCAGTTCGCGCCTGCGCTGCAGCATCTCCTCGACACTGGCTCCGTATTTTTTCCCCAGTCGCTGAATCAGGGAAAGCCTCTCCTCCACGGCGGAGAGCCTCTGGGGATCGAAAGAAATGTGGCCGGTATACTGCTGCAGGGAATGTGACAACTCTTCCAGATGGATGCGAGCCTGCTCATAGTGGCGGACGAGATGCTCCTGGCCTGGATCGATACGCCGCAGAGTCTCCAGTCGCTTTTCCACTTCGGCCAGTTGCTCAAGAATTGATCCCCTGTTTGCGTAGAGGCTCTGATGCGCATAGTGTGCCGCATCCATCAGAGTCGCCGCGTGTCTGAGAACATTCCTCTCCTGCTCAAGCTCCCTGTCTTCGTCAGCCTTCAAATCGGCCGATTCCAGCTCGTTCAACTGGAAGCGAATCCATTCCAGCTTGGCGGCTTCTTCCTGCCTGAACCGGCGTATCTTCTGGATCTCTTCTCTGGTTTCGAGCCACTCTTCGTAAATCGTCCTCACTTCTCTGCACAGGGACTCTGTCTTACCGAATGCATCCAACATGGTGAGGTGCAAATCAGGCTCAAGGAGCAACTGATGTTCGTGCTGGCCCGAGATGGAAATGAGGCCCTTCGCCATTTGCTGGAGTTGCTGAAGGGTAATCTGCTGATCGTTCAAATAGACGCGATTTCTTCCACTCCGACTGATCACCCGGCGGATGGCGAGTTCATTCGAGACTTCCAGGTGCAAATCCTCCAGAGGCTGCTTCAGGCCATGCATTTCCGGCAGGGAAAAAACACCTTCGACACCAGCTTCAACAGCGCCGGTGCGAATCATATCCTGCGTTGCACGACTGCCAAGGATGAGATTCACAGCTCCCACCAGTATGGATTTCCCAGCCCCGGTTTCTCCGGTCAAGACATTCAGCCCCGGTTGAAATGAGACCTCCATGTGACGAATGATTGCAAAATTCTCAATGACCAACTCCTTCAGCACCCCTATGCCTCCCTGCGCTGCTGAGACGGAAATCCGAAGTTAAAGACATGTCGGGCAACCATTGACCAACTTGAGCCATGCGAATTCTATTCACTATACATTATCCCTGGCACGACATCTTTACAATTACCGTTACAGATTCCAACACCACCGCTCCAACAGTTGACCTGTGGAGACAAATAAAAAGTTTGGTTTCTTGATTGAATTTTGCTAAGAAAACCTTCTTTGTGCATTGCTCTGTTTTGGGAGTATTACCCGGAGGGTGGGATTCAGATGAAACCTTGGTGGAAGGCAAGAAGGGAGAGAGACCTCACCGTT
>JAAYUJ010000056.1 GCA_012517775.1 Deltaproteobacteria bacterium | reverse complement strand
TGGAAACCCGACCTGCGAAGCAGTCGCGACCAGAACTCATTGAGAAGTCACCTGTTATTACCTTAACCTATTGAAACGTTACACAGAAATCCCGTATCTGACTTAAAGCCGACAAAAAAAGCCCCCCGGTTGCTTCTCGTGATACGGCGGGAGGCTTATTCGTCAAATCAGGGTTATCGGACACAGCTATTTTTGTAACTTCTCAATAAGCTTGGGTTACGGCTCCTTCGCAGGTCGGGTTTCCACACCCGACACCCCGGCGCAATAACTGTCGGGATGTGAATCCCGACCCACTTGAAGGTACCTATTTTTCCTTCAAAGGATTGAAAACACTATATAGAGCCGTCATGGCGTAACTGCACTCCTTGAAGATCCGCATCATGAAGAGGAAGGCCACGAAGTTGAGTATTCCACAAGCGATCCATGCCTGACTGACTGCTGCGCCGGCCGACAGCGCGGCAAACAGAAGGGTGAGGACAATGGCTGCGGGATAGCATCGCGGCCATGCGCGGAATCTCAGGAACTGCTTTCCTCCCCCGTGCTCTTCCACTGCCATGAGAAGCCGGACGCTTCCGAAGAGGCCTCCACGCAATTCAAGGTCCCAGCGGTCATAATCGCCGCCGCGCAGGACGACGGAGCGAACCGCTTTCAAGCCTGACTCAAGGGATTCAAGCCAGGCGAAGGGGGATCTCCATTCCTCACTCCACACGGTGAAGGTCTTGGGCAGCGGCACGGGAGTGGAAACACCCGATACCACACAGCGCCTCCATGGAGTGAGACCTTGCTGGATACGGCCGTAGAGGCGAACAAGGGGCTGAAGCATATGGAGAAGAGCCGTCAGTCCCCGCCATTTCAGAAGGTCCCTTCGTGATTGAAAGGATGCAGGGAAAGTCGCCCTCATACCACAGAGGACGGCGTGCACGCCGGGAAGAGTCGCTGCAATCAAGAGTAGAGGAAGTGCCAGAAGCAGAGGCTTCCATTCGATACCCAGAAGTGAGACACCCGTCAGAGCCGCCACCACGACGTACCACTCCGGCATCATGGGCAGAGAGGAAAGCAGATCCGGCGCCGGTTGATAGATGGACTGAAACAGGGCGCTGCCCCAGGTACCCTGGTAGATCCTGCCTCGGAGGGAACCGAGCAACTGCTCGAAGCCCTTCAAATAAAGGCGTCCCGCCCAGGGGATATGGCCCGCAGCGTTGTATTTTTCAGGCCATTTCTTCTCCAGGAAGGCCTCGGCTTTGCCGTAATTCTTCTGCTGCCTGAGATAGGCCCTTACGGAGTCCCGGCGTCGATGCCAAACCATTGCCGCCGCGTTGAATCCCAGAGTCCAGCCTCTTTGCTGAAGGCGCCAGCAAAGGTCTACATCGTCACCCGCGATGCGAAAGGTATGGTCGAATCCCCCGACGGCTTCCAGTGCATCCTTGCGGAAGGCCATGTTGCAGCCCGGGATGTGCTCAGCTTCCTGGTCGGTCAGAAGAACATGAATCGGACCTCCCGGAGCATTGGCCACACAATGGGAGATGGGACCGTCATCCAGGGGAGGGATGTTGGGGCCTCCCACGCCCACGTGACTTGTCCGCAGGAAGGTGGCCGCCAGGTAGGTGAGCCAGTGGGGATCAGGCCAGGCATCGTCATCGATGTAGGCGATGATTTCGCCCTTGGCTTCTCTCATCCCGGTATTGCGGGCGCTGCTCAACCCGCGGTTTTCCGTGGTGATGACCCTGAATCCATATTCTTTGGCGATTTCACCTGTATTGTCCCTGGAACCGTCGTTGACGACGATCACCTCGTAATTGGGGTATTCCAGCTTGCGCAGACCTTCCAGGCAGCCCCGGATGGTGCGGCTTCCATTGTAAGAGCAGACCACGACGGAAATGCTGGGCCAGGGGAGATCCGGAGCGAACGGGACTTCGGAGAATGCCTTCCGGATACTGAGGAGGGAAGGTTTCGGCCGCCGGTTGCGATCGGTGACTCCGAACGCCCAGTCGTCAATGTCGAACCCGCCGCGATGCCATTCGTCGGTCCATGAGAAAATGAAGACCCCCGTACAACCGGAGGCGAAAGTGGAGCGAATCTGCCAGTCCAGGGTATCCGCCTGCAGGTCCTCGCCTTTGCGAATGCTGTCCAGACCGACTTCCGCCATGAGCAGAGGCTTGTCCCCCGCAAGATTCTGGAGACGCGCCAGATAGCCTTCGAGCTTTTCTCTTGTTTCCAGATAGACGTTGAAGGAGACGAAATCCACAAAGGGCAACTGAAGGTATTCAGTAGTGGGGAAGTTTACATAGGTCACCAGTGCTCCGGGGTCTTCTTCCTTCGTTGCCTTGTAGAGGCGCTCCAGAAAAGCCTCTATTTTGTGCCGCCCGTACCACCGCACGATGGATGCAGGAATCTCGTTGCCGATGGTGAAAGAGAGGAGGGCTGGGTGTCCTGCGCATTCTCTCACTCCGGCGCGAACGCGATTCTCGATGTCCTGGGCGATTTTCCTTTTTTCCAGAAAGGCGATGTGCTCCTCCCACGGCAGTCCCACCATGACCCGCAACCCATGTTCCTGCGCGATATCGAGCAACCACCGGGGCGGCACGGTGTATGTGCGCACCGCGTTGATGCCGTTTTCCGCCATCAACGCGAAGTCCTTTTCCACCATCTCGGGAGTGTGGTATTCGCATCCCGCGTCATCAGGGCGGAAAGGTCCATATGTGACACCGCGGATATAGAACTTCTCTTCCCCTATGAAGATAAACTTGCCGGCGACGTGGGGTCTCACGCCATCTTCAACCGGTATGTTTCTCGGTGGATTGAGGAAAAACTGGGCGACGCCGCTGGTGGAGGACCGCCTGGAGAAAAGGGGTCTCAATACGGGGGGAGTGTCGGACCTGGACTTGGACGTGGTTCTGTCCGGAAGTCCCCCCATGACTTCCGAAATGGAAGAGGCGCCGCTACCCGGGCGGTTGGCCTTGGTGAAATCGGGCCTCAATACTTCGCCCTTTTCAACAGGGAGTTTCACAGAAGACTCCGTAGCAACCTCCCCGCCGCCGATCTCCGCTTCAGGAATCTCGGCGAAAGACTCAGATACTCTGTTCAGTGACGCACCGGCCATGTTTGCTCCATCATCAAGCAAATGAGTTCATCTCCATTCTCCGGGTGTCCCCGGGTTTCCATTCCAGTTGCGTGAATGTACCGCCGTCCAAATGGCAACAAGCGTGCCACGACCTCGATGGATGATTTCCATTGGGGTTACCTGCATGGAGGGAGATTCTGAAAATGAGGAGGTTACGATTCTTGCACACGTCGGTTACGAATCGTGCTCGGGGGATTCTCAGATTGTAACAAGCGTGGTTTCCATGTACCTTCATACTTTCTCAATAAGTAGGTCGGGATTCCAATCCCGACAGCCTTTGCGCCATGGTGTCGGGTACGGAAACCCGACCTACAAAGCAGTCGTCACCTGGACTTATTGAGGAGTTACGTGCCTTCTTGGTGGAAGGCATGTTTTCACCCGTATCACATTGCGTCAGGGGTCCATCCATGAATGCTCCGCTTCTGGAGATCAAGAACCTGCAGACCCATTTTTTCTCGGAAAGGGGAGCAGCCAGAGCTGTCGATGGGGTCAGTCTCATCATGGAAAGGGGAAGCTTCCTGGGTATCGTGGGGGAGTCGGGTTGTGGCAAGACCGTCATGGCGCTCTCCGTCATGGGGCTTATCCAATCCCCTCCGGGAAGGATCGCCGGGGGAGAAATCCTCTTCGAAGGCAGGAATCTCCTCGCCTTGCCACCGGACGAAATCCGTGCCATCAGGGGAAAGGAGATTTCCATGATCTTTCAGGAGCCCATGACGTCCCTGAACCCTGTTTTTCGTGTGCAGGATCAGATCATCGAAGTGCTGGAACAGCATCGCAAGGTATCGAGGAAAGCAGCCATCGAAGCCACCCGGAAGCTTCTTCACCAGGTGGGGATTCCGTCAGCCGAGGAACACATGAGAGACTATCCTCACCAGATGAGCGGAGGGATGCGCCAGAGAGTCATGATCGCGATGGCCATTGCCTGCGAGCCGAAGCTTATCATTGCGGATGAGCCAACCACCGCGTTGGACGTAACCATTCAGGCACAGATCCTTGACCTGCTGCAGGAGCTCCGAGAGGTTTACCGCTGCGCTGTCATGCTTATCACACACGATCTGGGAATCGTCGCGGAGGTTGCCGACCGCGTGGTCGTCATGTATACCGGTCGGATCGTCGAAGAGGCTCCAGTTGTCGACCTCTTCGAGAAACCTCTCCACCCGTACACCCAGGGGTTGATGCGGTCCATACCCGGAAGCCGCGCATCAAGGGGAAAGAAAAGATTGGAGGCCATTTCCGGAGTAGTTCCCAGCCTTTTTGACCTGCCCCGGGGATGCAGGTTCAACACCCGCTGCACCTACGCATTTGAAAGGTGCTTCGTGGAACCGGAACCGGAGCTTCTGACTGTGGAGAAGGGACACAGTGTGCGCTGCCGTCTCTACGAGGGTTAGTGGAATGGACATGGCGGACAGGGGGAAAGAACTCCTCGTTCTTCAGAATCTGAAGAAACACTATCCTGTCACCAGGGGCTTTCTGATGCGCCAGGCCGGAGTTGTGCGTGCTGTGGACGGAGTGGACCTCAGCATCAGCATGGGAGAAGCTCTGGGGCTGGTGGGCGAGAGCGGATGCGGGAAGTCCACACTGGGAAGGGTGATTCTGAGGCTGGAAGAGCCCACTTCCGGTGATATCCTCTATCGGGGGGACTCCCTGCTGGGACTCTCTCGAAAAGAGATGCTGGCATTCAGGAGGAGAATGCAGATCATCTTTCAGGATCCCTATGCCTCCCTGAATCCAAGGTTGACGGTGGGGCGGATCATCGGCGAGGGCCTCGCAATTCACAAGGTAGGATCGCCGGCACAGCGCATGGAGAGAGTGCGCAGTCTCATGGAAGTCGTCGGACTGCGGCCGGAATACGCGAGCCAATATCCCCACGAGTTCAGCGGAGGGCAGCGTCAGCGCATCGGAATCGCCCGTGCCCTCGCCCTGCATCCGGAACTGATCATCTGCGATGAGCCCCTTTCGGCCCTGGACGTGTCCATTCAGGCACAGGTCATCAACCTGCTCCAGGATCTGAAGGAAGAGCACGGTCTGACATACCTCTTCATCTCCCATGATCTCTCGGTCGTTCGGCATATCAGCGACCGTGTGGCGGTGATGTACCTGGGGAGTATCCTGGAACTGGCTGACAAGAGCGAGCTTTTCGATCATCCCCTTCATCCATATACCAGGGAGCTCCTCCGGGCCATTCCACTGGCAGACCCTCGGGAGGCCAGATCGCGCCGACGGCGACACGGATCGGGCCTCCCCGCCGAGGATCCTGCCTCCGGCGGTTGCCGTTTTGCACCGCGCTGCTCACAGGCACTTTCCCGCTGTAGGAAAGAAGCCCCCATGCTGCGAGAGATCTCCGCAAGACACTGGGTGAAGTGCTTCCTTTACAACAGCTGATTTTCACAGCCACTTCTTGAGCTTAAAAAAGCCGAGCATCAAAACAGCCGTGAAAAGCATCACTGCCCATGCCATGGGGTACCCCCATGGCCACTCCAGTTCGGGCATGTATCGGAAATTCATGCCGTATACTCCCGCGATGAATGTGAGGGGCATGAATATGGTCGACAGAATGGTCAGGATCTTCATGACCGCATTGAGGCGATTGCTCACGCTGGAAAGATAGACGTCGAGCATTCCCGTGAGTACGTCCCGAAAGATCTCTATGGTATCGATGACTTGAATGGTGTGGTCGTAGACATCCCTGAGGAAAAGGTTCATGGATTCCGAGATGAGTGTCGAATCCGCCCGCCCGAGAGCATTGATGACTTCCCGGAGCGGCCAGACCGCCTTGCGCAGAACGATCATCTCTCTTCTAAAAGCATGCAGCGTGTGGAGGATTTCGGGAGTAGGGTTCTTCACGAGGTCTTCCTCGAGGATTTCGATGCGATCCCCCAGTTTGTCCAGGACCGTAAAGTAGTTGTCTACTATCATATCCAGGAGCGCATAGGCGAGATAGTCCGCACCCATCTTCCTGATACGCGCCTTGTTGCTCCTCAAACGTTGTGCTATGGGCTCAAAGATGCTTTCCTGTCTCTCGTGAAAGGAAATGACATACTTCCGCCCTACGATGAGGCTTACCTGCTCTGTGGCAACTTCTCCTTTTGCCTCATGGTAGAAGAGATTCTTCAAAACGATGAAAATATAGTCCTCATGATGCTCGATCTTGGTTCTTTGATCGGAAGTGAGAATGTCTTCCAGGGTGAGAGGGTGGAGTTGAAAGCAGTTACCGAGACTTTGCAGCGTTTCGATTCGATGGACCCCGTCCACGTGAATCCACGTAACTGTGGGCTTGTCCCTGAAAGGGACGCATGCTTCGAAGTCCTGTGAGGTGAGCTCGGTCAAATGGTACTCATCATAATCGATTAGAGTGAGCCTAACCTGCTCAACCGGTTTCTCACCGACCTGGATAAGGGTTCCCGGAGGCAGGCCCGGCCGGTGTGATTTCTTTTTCCGAAACTTGCTCATTTGCATCGAGCTCCCTTCCATCACGAGGAATGGCTTGTGCCTCCCATCCGGTTTCTTTGCTCCTGTTCTCTTGTCTTGTTGAATGGATTGGGGTGATCATGTGCCTGCAAGGACAACGGCCACATTCCGGAAGAGGAGCTTCTTCATACGGTATAGTTTTAAATCATAGGTCGGTAGAATCCCCTGCAATGCCCCCCGCTTCATGAAGTCCCTGAAATTCCTGTAGTGTTGCCTTCCAGCCCCTCTCTCAACAACGTGCACAAATCCCCCGGCCATTTTGGGCAGAAAACCCCGAGGGGTTATGAAATCCGCTATAATAAGCACGCCCGGTTTCCGGACAACCCTCAGTGCTTCGCGTAATATCCTGCCTCTGGTGTCTTCCTCCTTTTCATGAAGGGCGAAGGAGATCACGGCACAGTCAAAGGAGCTATCGACAAAATGGAGGCTGGCTGCGTCCTCCCTGAAGAAGCGAACACGACCCCTCGCGTTCCGTTTCGCCACCTCGATCATGCCGGGGGAGAGATCCACGCCTGTCACCTCAAAGCCCAGGCTGCTCAACATCAGGCACTGTTCTCCCGTTCCGCAGCAGATATCCAGAACGCTTTCGAATTGTCGGGAAGATGCGAGGCGGCATATCTCTCCTCGAACAGGCAGGATGAAGGGACCGAGGAGAAAGTCGTAGTATGGGGCAAGTTGTGAGTATTCATCCGGTCGGCAGTCAGCCATAACTTCTAATCCGTGCCTCCGATCCTTCTTCCATACTGGCAGGCGCCAGAGTGATCCATTCATTGTGTGATAAACGAATATCAGATCAGGTGCAAAGGTGAAACTCCTATTTCCTGGATAGACTATTTGGGTTACCTTCAGGCGGAAAACGGGTCGAAAACCAGAGGTGGGACAAAGCATCTACACCCTCGTTCGGGATATCGAGCGTGGGCGATCCCCTTCTCAATGTGCCGCTGGATTTGGGGAAAATGGACGGTGTGTCCCCTTCCTGATCCCCATGACCATGTCGGAAATGAAGATTCTGATAAAAAGCTGTATTCAGCGTGAATTCAAGGTCCGATGATCAGCCGAAGCCGCCTTTACACCCCTGTCTTTTTCGCCATGGCCTTTGCGAATTTCTGCGTTCTTTCCAGTTTCGGGGCGTTTTTCATGTTTCCCCTTTACCTGCTGGGTGCCGGGGGAAATCAATCCGACGTCGGCATCATCATGGGGGCCTTCGCCCTGGCCTCCGTCCTTTTCCGCCCCTGGATTTCACAGATGGTTGACCAATTGGGACGAAAGAGATGCTACACCCTCGGACTGATCATGATGAGTGCTGCGCCTCTGTCGTATCTGACCTTGAAGGGCAATGTGGATCAATTGTATGTGCCCCTCATGGCACTCAGGGTATTCCATGGTGTGGGATTTGCCGTCTGCATCACGGCGGCGTTCACCTACGTGGCGGATATCGTTCCAAAAGATCGTCTCAATGAAGGAATAGGGATATTCGGGGTATCGGGGCTGATCGGTTCGGCCATAGGACCCGCCATGGCGGAGATCATCATCCGTCGATTCGGCTTTGAAACGCTTTTCATTGCTGCGGCAGGGGCTGCTTTTCTCGGGTTCCTGTCCCATATCCCCGTCCCCGAGATCAGAAGAACTCCGGAACTGAGGGAAGAGTCCCGCTCTTTTCTTGAGCTTTTCGGACGATCCCGTGTCATGACTTCCGCCGTGCTGTCTCTGCTTTTCGGATTCGGCCTGGCCGCGTCCAACAGCTTCGTTTCCCCCTTTGCCAATGAAAAGAGCCTCACTTTCATTTCCACTTATTACGTCGCCTATTCTGCTGCCGCGGTACTCACGAGAGTCTTTGGCGCAAGGATCGCCGACCGGTTTGGGGAAGACCGGGTGATCCCATATGCTCTTGCCTTCACGGGTGTCGGGCTGATCAGCATGATTCTGGTGACCGGCAGCGGTTTTCTGGCGACTTCAGGGTTCGTGACGGGGGTCGGTCATGGGTTTCTCTATCCCTGCCTGAGCGCTCTCGCTTTGCGTGGAGAGCCCATGGGAGTGAGAGGCAGGATAACGGGCATATTCACCGGGAGCATCGACGCGGGAGCGTTCGGAGGTTCGGTGGTTTTGGGTTATGTGGGGAGCTGGTGGGGCTTTACGACCCTTTTTGTCACTGCCGGAGCCGCCCTGATGATCGCGCTCTGGTTCTTCAGGCTTCAAAAGGACCGTCTCGGAATCAGTGTGGCTGGGTAAAGGTGAGGGCATGATCGCAGCTCCGCATCCTGCGATTGTCGGGGCGGTGTAATTGATCTTCCGCAGCTATTGGAAACCCTAAAGTGAGCATGCCTCCATGAACCTTCCATTGTTATGGCACATGCGGTACAAGCATGAAGAAAATCGAAGAGGGCAAGCGGGGCCCGTGAACCATCGTTGGTCTTGCGGCGAGTTGCAGGGAGTATGATTAAAGATTGACGCCATGCAAATTCTCCACGAAGAATCGATTTGCAGGAAATCATGGAAAGATCGTGTCGGCTTTCCTGGTGGGAAGGCCCGTGGTCCCGGTCTCGATTCCTTTCCCCTCTTCGAAATCCGCTCTCTGACCTTTCGATATCCCGACGGTCACACAGCCCTCAATGGAGTCGATCTCGAGCTCTATGAGGGTGAGAGAATCGCTCTGGTGGGGCAGAATGGAGCAGGCAAGACAACTCTCGTAAAACATCTGAACGGCCTGAACATGCCCTCTGCGGGGACGGTGCTCTATAAGGGGGAAACCCTTGACGGCAGTCGCCTCAGGGCAGCTCGACTGGAAGTTGGCATGCTCTTTCAGGACCCCGACGACCAGCTGTTCTCCAACACCCTTGATGAGGATGTTGCTTTCGGCCCATTTAACCAGGGCCTGAGGCGGTACGAAGTTGAGAGGCGCGTTGTGGAGGCACTGGAGAAGGTCGGATTGGAGCACCTGCGCTACCGGCCTCCGCACTATCTGAGCTTTGGGCAGAAAAAGCGGGCCGCACTCGCCACGCTCCTCTCCATGGATCCAAAGGTTCTCATTTTGGATGAACCGACAGCCAACCTGGATCCCAAGCAGGAAAAGCTTTTCCAGGAGCTCATCGGTAGTTTTTCCGGGACCCTCATCTGCATCAGTCACGATCTCCCTTTTCTCTACAGCCTTTGCGAAAGAGCGGTGGTTCTCGAAAAAGGCGGAATTCATCACGACTTTACTATGGAAGAACTGGTTTCCAGGCGCCAGTACCTGAGAGATCACGGGCTCGACTTCACATTCCGCCTGAGCTGCTGCAGAGACAATGGAAATTCGGATCATAGGGCGCCACACCTGCACCTTGCCGGTCCTTCTCAGCCCTTGCCCCACCCGAAGAGTCAGGAGGATGGATCGGACGTGAAACCCGTGAAGTCCCTGATCGGGCTCAGGGATTACTCCTATCGCTATCCTGACGGCACCACTGGAGTCAGGGATGTTTCCCTCTTTATCGCGGAAGGCGAGAGTGTGGCCATAGTCGGAGAGAACGGAGCGGGCAAATCGACGCTGGTATCCTGTCTTGCGGGGATTCTTGAGGGAACGGGCGAGTATGTTTTTGACGGTGCCCGTGTATCGGGCAAGTTTCGCAAGAATTTGTGGCGCTCTATCGGCGTGGTCTTCCAGGACCCGGCAGACCAGCTTTTCTGCCCTTCGTGCAGGGAGGAAGTGGCTTTCGGCCCGCTGCAGCTCCGGCTCTCCCCATCCGAAGTGAACGGCCTGGTCGATGAGGCCCTTGCTTTGGTTCGTCTCTCAGGATTCGAAAATCGCGTCCCCCATCACCTGAGTGCCGGGGAGCGCAAACGGCTCGCTATTGCCGCTGTGCTTGCCATGCGTCCCCGGGTGATGATCCTCGATGAGCCAACCAGCAACCTTGATCCCCGGAGCGAAGAGCTCCTGTGTGAAATCCTGTCGAATCTCGACATCACCAAAGTCCTTATCAGCCACGACATCGATATCATCTCCCTGCTCTGCCGGAGAGTTCTCGTGATGCATCATGGCATGATCATCCGTGATTACTCGACCTCCGACTTTCTCCACGATGGACAACTCGTTTCCATTAACGGCATCGACTATACGTTCAAGAATGCATGCTGCAGGGAGATCCTGAGACTGCAGGGCGATGCCTGACCGTTTTCCGATGCGAGACGCTTGTGGCTGATCCGCGATGGGGCTGGTATAAGTGTGCATTCGGCCTCGATGAATCGCAGCTGCAGCTGGGTGGTCGCAACAGCACGAGTCTGTAAGGAATCGCGATCTCACCATGACCTATTGAGAGATGATGACATTGAAGAATGCCGGATGGGAGTGCGAAGCTCAACTGGGATAATGTCGGAGGATTTCGTTTGACGGGGTGGGTCGGGCGTGGCCTTCCCCTTTTGCGTAATGGAATTCCTATAAGTCAGCATAATGCGGGGAGGATGTTACATGCATCAACATCATAGCGGATCTCACGGGCACCACGATCATCATCACCACCATCACGATAAAGAGGATCACGACCACGAGCACGCTGACGAGAAACGGTCAAAAGTCCTCTCCATGAAGGAGAGGTTGATCATGCGTCTTCAATACTCCATTCGGCACAATAGGGAACATGGCGATTCCTATGAAAACCTGGCCAGGGAGGCGAGGGAAATGGGAGAAGAGGAAGCCGGCCGGCTCCTCCTTGCGGCGGCTGAATTCACAGCCCGCCAAAATGAACATCTGGAAAAAGCCCTTTCCCTCCTCACCACCGCACGTTAGGGAAGAAGTTCGCAGTATCTCAATAAGTAGGTCGGAATTCCAATCCCGGCACGGTTTGCACCCAGATGTCGGGTATGGAAACCCGACCTACGAAGCAGTCGTGAGCGGAACATGTTGAGGAATTGCAGAAATTCAAGACACTCTGTGAGTTATCCTAGGGATTGGCACCCTTGGCAGCCTGGTCCATTGCTTCAAGACGATCATCGCCCAGGCTGACGGCTGCTCTGGCCTTGTTAATGGGAGCCTGCGAATATTCCCGGATTGCTTTGGCGGTTGGATTCGTCTGCGATTCGATTCTGTCTGCCCTCGCCCCGGGATCATTTCCTCCGGAACAGCCGGTGATCCCCGGAATGAGTAGAGATAGAACGGCAAGCAGGCCGAGCGATTTTCTGTTCATGGCAACATCCTCTTTGCATCATTGAAAAAGGGTGAGTGTGTCTTCCCGATGAATCCGCGCGATCCAGGGGGAATCCCAATAGACCGGTGCCGGATTGCACCCATCGCCATCCGACTGTAACCATTCATTCGTCTCCCTTGCGTTGAGACTTGAGCTTTACCATTGGCATATCCCCTCGAATCGAGCTTTCTCAATGAGCAGATCGGGATTCCAATCCCGACAGCCTTTGCGCCGAGGTGTCGGGTATGGAAACCCGACCTGCAAAGCGGTCGTTATCTCAGCCTATCGAGAAGTCACCTCAGCTCGTCGGAGAATGCGGGTGGGATGAAGTTTCAGCGGGTATTTGGGGGCAGAAACGAGCCTGGCTCGTCGGGATACCCCTTCTCATAGATGGCCTCTATCAGAAGTCGCGATGCCCTGATTTCCTGCATTACGCCCACCACTTTCCTCTGGAAAGAGGCCCGTTCTTTGAGGAAGAGTAACATTTGCGGCTCGCAAAGGAACCACACGCAAACGTATGGTCTCCGGACGCGTGGAAGAGCGCAACCGCGGGGACCAAGGTAGCGGCAGGGAGAGGAAGCCGTATTTCGGGTCTGGCCTGGAGGAAGGGCTGCATTGAGGGCAATGAGGTAAAGGATGTCAGCGCGGTTGTAAAACACATTCTGTCCGGTGCAGCAGAAATCCTCGCATGATGGACAGGTCAGTGCGCAATAGCTTTCCATGAGGGGATCGAGCCATTGGATTCCTGCCGCAATTTGCCTGGCGGCCATTTGAAAACGTTTGAGCCCCAGCTTCTTCACCCTGTCGGCCAGCTGTTCCATGAGGACCTTCCATTCTCTGTCCAGGTATGGACGCCTGCACAGGGAAGACTCCTCGTTCCTGCCGGGCGCTCCCGACAGCCACCCTCCCATTCTCATCCCGGTCACCGAACCTCCTCGTTGTGTGATGGCACGAAAGGGGAAAAAATAGGCTTGCGGAAAATTGTTCCTTGCCGGTAATAATAAATAGTGTTCATTTGGCTTCGCAAGGCCCATATTTCCCATGATAAGAGAAAACCCATTGTGGAATCGAATGCGGCGCATTTCCGTGATCGAGGGATTCGGTAGGCTTCGGCTTCTGAGGGGAAGACGGCCGACAGGTCTTCCGATGTGTTTTCCCTGATGTTCCTCCATTAGAAGGGATCGCGATGACAGTATGCCCGAAGTGCGGTTATGAATTCGAGTCGGATAACGGTCCCTCTGCTCCCTTCGACGAACCCCTCCCCGACGAGGAGGGGCTCGAAGCCTCCGCCGACGCCGGCCTTTACCTCCTGCGGAAAGAAAAGAAAAGGAAGAGGATGCTCGTGGGGGGGATTGCCGCAGGAGCTTTCCTGGTATGCCTGACCGTTGTATTCGCTTTCTGGATGATGGGAGACGGGGAGAAGCCCGGAAAAGTCACGCAGAAGAGAGAGGCGAAAAACATTCATGATCAGGATAAGGCAGATATTTCCAATGCATTGCAAGCCGTTTTGAAGATCCAGGCCATTGCCTTGCCTGACGTGGCCTTTTCCGAATACAACAAGCAGGTGAACAATGCCCTGATCGAGTTGAATGCTCTGCCGACCGAATTACCGATGGCGGAAGGATTGAGAAATGCGGCAAGATATTATCAGGCAGCCAAGGACATCTGGATCGGCACCATTCTGATGGACACCACTCCCCTCGAAAGCCTGGAGGAGAGTGTTGCGTCTTCACTCAGACTCCTGAACCTGGTCGATCCCGCGACGGGGACCTGCAAGAGAGATCTCGACAAGAACAATGCGGCCCTCTGTTCATCCCTTGCCGCCTTCCACCTGTGGAAGCAGAAAGGCACGTACGCCGCGAGGGAAGATAAAGGGCGCATCAGGGAGCGATTGGATCCCATTCGCCTTGAACTCTGGAAAAAGGCGTCCGAAGATCTTGAAAGCTACAAGCGCCAATGAACCTCATCGTGGCCGGCACACACCGAATCGAATTCATTTGACGATGCGGCGGAAGGTTGGAATCGCGGCACTGGGTGCAGTACTCTTGTGGTCGTCCCACATATCGGCGCAGGGTCTACCCTTGAGGAACGTAACGTTCATCCCCCAATGGATTCCACAGGCGCAGTTTGCGGGATACTTCGTCGCACTGGATAAAGGCTTCTATGAAAAGCAGGGCCTGAACATAAAGATCCTGCGGGGGGGACCAGACCATCCTTCATCTCGAGCTCTGGAGCAGGGGGACGCGGATTTTGCCACCATGTTCCTGAGCACCGCGATTCAGAAAAGATCACGCGGGTTGAAGGTTGTCAATATTGCGCAGATAGTTCAGAAATCCGCCTTAATGCTGGTTGCACGCAAGTCGAGCGGGATTCAATCCCCGGAGGACATTAACGGTAAGAAAGTCAGCGTATGGAGCGGCGACTTCCAGCTTCAACCGGCGGCTTTTTTCAGGAAATACAACCTGGATGTGACCGTTATTCCTCAATCCTCTACTTTGAACCTCTTTCTGAGGGGTGGAGTCGATGTGGCGTCGGCCATGTGGTACAACGAATATCATACGATCCTGAGCTCAGGTCTCGACCCTGAGGATCTCACGACGTTTCTCCTGGCCGATTTCGGTATCAATTTCCCCGAAGACGGTATTTACTGCATGGAAGCAACCTGGGAATCCGACCCCGAAACCTGCTGCCGGTTTGTTCGAGCCTCCATTGAAGGATGGCTGTATGCTTTCACCCACCCCGGGGAATCCATGGATATCGTAATGCGTTATGTCAAGGAAGCCATGACTCCCACCAACAGGATGCATCAGAAATGGATGTTGGAGCGCATGAAGGATCTGATTCTGCCGCCCGGCCTAAATCCCGATTCCGTGGGAAGGCTTCGCCCTGAGGACTATGAACCGGTGGTCCAGGAAATGAGCCGCCACGGCGCTATACAAGATCCACCGGATTACGCTGAATTTGCCCGGGATTGTGCAATCCATGTCCAGCCATAGAGGCCTTACTTTCAAGCTCGTCGGTCTCATTCTGTCGAGCACCACCCTCGTCTTTTTCGTTGCTTTCGCTTACAACTACCACGAATCCAAGAAGGCCCTCCTCAAGAATGTAGAAGAAAGCGCACGCAATCTCGCTCAATCGACGGTATACAAGATTGAGACGACCCTTCAAGCGGTTCAGAGGCTCCCCTGCTATCTTGCGGCAACCATTGAGAACCAGCCCTACACCAGAGAGGAGATTGAACGGCTGCTTCGCAATACAGTTGCAAGCAATTCAGAAATATTCGGGGCAGCCATCGCGTTCGAACCGCATG
>JAAYUJ010000467.1 GCA_012517775.1 Deltaproteobacteria bacterium | reverse complement strand
TGAGACTTTCCAGGAGAGAGACGGCCCGGTTGCTCCTGGGAAGAAAACTGAGCCTGAAGTTCGTTGTCACGGTAGGAAAATTCATGCTTCAGTTTCAACAGGTCGGGTTGGTCGTGGCTGTTCGCTCGCACCCATTCGATGCTTACACGGTGCATATCAAGTTCGACAGCGAGCTGCAGCATCAACTGATCGAAAACCTCGCCGGCCTCGCTGAGGTTGCGGCAAAACAGGTGAGGGCCGTTACGCTGCATTAATAAAGAGTTTGGAACCAACTGCCCCGCTGGCCCGCTTCCCACTTCCGGATCGCCCATTGGATGTCCGCCGCTTTCCCGGCGGAGAGGACATCCTTGCGCCACTCATCGTCTCGTGCCATCCTGCTGATCAGTCCAAGCATCTCTAAATGGCTTTACGGCTGATCAACGGGAGATAACAGCAGCATCATGATTCGAACCCTTCGCCCAGCCTCATGGTCTTGAATGCCCCCTCTGCCAACGCCAATGCCAATTAGGGGTCGAGATAACCCCGCTATCTGCGCATGGGGAATCGCCACATCCTCGCCCACGAACGTCCCACCTTGTTGTTCACGTTCCAGAACGGATTCCCATGCGGAATCCTTTAGCTTTTTGTCGACACCGCGAGAGGAATCGAGCAGATGTCTTATCGCCTCCTCCTTTTCAATCAGCTCCTCCCAGACTATAGCGGTCGTCCTCAAAAGGGCCGCGTCGATTGCAGGAATGAGGTCCTTATGTCTTTGAGAACTGTTATGCGTTTCGTCAGCCGGAGACGTCGTTTCAACAGTTGGCCGTTCTTCCCTTATGGCCTTCGTATCCGGAACAACGACGGTAATCCCTTTTCCCTCGGTAACCAGCCGATCCACTATACTTGCTTCCCCACGCAGTCGTTTCCACAAAGGCACCTTTTTCCCCGGGGTCCCAATCACAATGTGCCCGACGCGATACTCCCTGGCAAATTGGAGGATGGTTTTGACGACGTCGTCTCCCTTGTATGTGAAAACCGTCGCCCCCAATTGCTCTGCAAGTGTGAGGGTGTTGGAGAGCGTCCGCTGGGTCGCCGCGTCGATGACGGTGGGCCTTTCCTTGGATGTCTGCACATACACGGCATACCAGTTACGGTTCAGCCGCCCAGCCAGGCGTGACGCATAACGCAGCAACGCCTCGCTGTTCGGTCCTCTGGAACTCAAGCATACCATGACCTGATCCGGGCTTGCGGGAATATCCTCTCCTTGGGGATCGCGTCTTCGCGAGTCGATTTGGGCCGCCAGCTCACGAAGAGTCAGCTCGCGGAGCTGTTCCAGGTTGGTAGGCCTGAAGAAATGGTCCAAGGCAGTCTCGAGTCGCTCCCTGGTGTATACTTTTCCTTCTTTTAGGCGGCGACGCAGGTCCTCGATGGTGATGTCGACGTGGACGAGCTGATCGGCTTCCGCGACCACAAGGTCGGGAATCCGCTGGCGCACTTTGACCCCCGTGGCCCGTTCGACGGTTTCATACAGGCTTTCCAAATGCTGGATGTTCAGTGTCGAGATAACGTGAATGCCTGCGGCGAGCAGCTCTTCAACATCCTGATAGCGTTTGGCGTTCTTGCTCCCCGGTACGTTGGCATGGGCAAGTTCATCCACAAGGACAACGCTCGGACGCCGGGACAAGATCGCGCCGAGGTCCATTTCCTCGATCTCAATCCCACGATAGGTGAACTTGCGGCGTGGAATCACCGGGAGTCCCGTGAGCAGTGCCTCGGTTTCAGCCCTCCCGTGTGTTTCGACGAGTCCCACGGCCAGGTCGATTCCATCCTCCTTGATGCGGTGACCCTCGAGGAGCATTTGATACGTCTTGCCCACACCGGCCGCATAACCCAGGTAAATCTTCAACCTGCCCCGTTGCGAGCGGCGGATCAGACGCAGGAAGTTTTCCGCACGGTTCCCGTTCATCTCATTTGCCCAACCTGTCCAATTCCATATTCACTAGCAATACGTTTACCAGCGGCTGCGGGGTAAGCGCTCCTCCCGGCCGGTGTGCGTATTTATCCAGCAATCCCATTATGGTTTCGACGGATAGGCCTCGGGCTGAAGCGACCCTTTCGGTCTGGTACCTGGCGGCGGCCAGCGTGATGTTTGGATCGAGGCCGCTCCCTGAAGCGGTTACCAAGTCAGCGGGAATGGGATTCTGCGGGGACGCTTCGATTTGGGTCACCAGGGCCTTCGCCCTCTCGCGAAGTTCCGGATTCGTGGGTGACAAGTTGCTGCCCCCCGCGGCGGCCGCGTTGTAATCAACTGCCGAGGGTCTCGGCCAAAAGTACTCGGGCTGGTCAAACATCTGGGCAAGGAGCTCGCTGCCGACGATTTCCCCCCGACCATTGCTTACCAGCGATCCGTTGGTTGAATGAGGCGTCAGCGTCTGCCCAAGGCCCAATATCACCAGGGTATATAGAAGGCAGCAGATCACCATCGTGACGAACACTATCCTTATCGATGTTCCCGCCTGGGCTATCAAGCCCGTCTTTTCAATTGCGCTGTCCATGATTTCTCCTAGAACAGTCCTGTCATGCTCAATGCCAGGTCAATCAACTTGATACCGGCAAAGGGAGCGATGACTCCTCCCAGTCCATAGACCAGGAGGTTCCGTCGCAGGATGCTGTCCGCTCCCATGGGACGGTACTTGACCCCCTTGATGGCGATGGGGATCAGAAGCGGGATGATGATGGCATTGAAGATCAAGGCCGAGAGAATCGCGCTCCCGGGCGTTGCCAGCCCCATGATGTTGAGGGTCGCGAGCTGCGGGATCGCCAGCATGAACATGGCAGGGATGATGGCGAAGTATTTCGCCACGTCATTGGCTATGGAGAAGGTCGCTGGGACCTCGAAGCAGGACAACCGCCTCCGATGCGGCCACTTGCCGCGCCAACTCCATGGCGCGTTGCATGCCAGGATGTTGGGAAGTGAACGAAACCTTCGGGTGCAGCCGTCCCAAGTCCTCCTTCAGTGTAGCTATGCGTTGCTCCATGCTGCGAACGGTCGCTGCCCGGTCGGTGACGAGTTGGACCTGTTCGGGAGTAAAGGGCTTGGGGATGTAATCGGTCGCCCCCCGCCGCATGGCTTCGACGGCGGTGTTGATGGATGCATAAGCCGTGATGACTACGATCTTGATCCAGGGACACGCGCCGAGAATGGGAGGAATCAAGTCGAGTCCGTTCTCCGTGCCCAACCGCAAATCCACAAATGCAAAATCGAAGACCTGTCTATCCGTCTCCAACTGGGCGTCCTTTCCATTGCTTACGGCGATCATGCGATGACCGCGCGACTCAAGGCAGACCGCAAGCGTCTTGCATATGTCGGCCTCGTCATCCACGATGAGGATGTTGAGGGCTGGAGTACTGCCTTCACCTTTCATCGTCATTTGTCATAGAGCCCTACAAACGTTCCTTATACAAGGAGAGTCGAACTCCGGCCGATCTTCCTGGAGAAGCAAAGCCACACATTCCATGCAGCGATTGTTCTTTGCCGTGTCTTCCCTGATAAGCAAGCGCCTTTCGCCCTGACAGGTTCTCCACGGACGAACCAAGTTGCCAGTAGGATTACTGGAAATGTTCTGTAGTGGCAAACCTGCAGTTTCCTGAGATCTTCCCAATAATTACCGTTTTCCTTCGCGTTCTGCTTGCTCTTCGTGATAAGAAAAAGGCCAGGATAGGCCATCGGCTGCACTGTGTCTTCCAATTCCAGAGTTGACATTAAAGGAACAGCTTTGATCAGGGTTTTATCGCTTCAGCTCTGCCTGTTACTTGTTTGGCATGTGTCAGTTGTCTTATCCCCCGGGGGCTCACACGTATCCGCCGCTGAGGGTGAAAGCGGCGGAGTTCGCTATGTGGTCAGCTTCGAGGGTATCGAAAACGCGGAAATGCTGAAGACGTTGAAGCTTATCTCCCGCACCGAGGGGCGCAAGGATGAGCCGCCACCCACTGAGGGGCTACTGCGGCGCAGGGCTGAAGGAGATGTCCGG
>JAAYUJ010000466.1 GCA_012517775.1 Deltaproteobacteria bacterium | reverse complement strand
CTGAGTATCCTGAAGACTGTGTGCGTGAAGCCATCAAGTACTGCCCGGCGGAATGCATTTCCTGGAAGGATTCCGAGTAATGGACCGCGAGGTGAAGCCTTGATGGATAGACGTCCCGGCTTGGGAGGCCTGCTGCATTTCGTGGGAGAGGTGCTCCGGGGGGATACGTTGCGGTTGCGCATGGCGGAACTGGACCAATATCGGCCTCGGCGCATCATCAATCCGCTGCTGGCATTTCTTTACAGTACCGATGAAGAGGTCAAATGGCATGCGGTGACTGCAGTGGGGCATGTGACGGCGAGGATGGCTCGCGATGAGATGGAGGCGGCTCGGAATATCATGCGGCGGCTCATTTGGAATCTCAATGACGAATCGGGCGGAATCGGATGGGGCTCCGGGGAGGCCATGGGTGAGATCATGGCGCGGGAGCAGAGAATCGCGGAGGAATTTGCACCGATTCTCATTTCTTACATCCGGGAGGACGGAAACAGGCTGGAGAATGACATCCTTGAACGAGGAGTCCTATGGGGGGTGGGTCGGCTTGCTCAGGAGAGGCCCGAAAAGGTTCAGTGCGCAGCGGTCCATCTGGTGCCTTACCTCGCATCCTGCGACTCTTTGCACAGGGGCCTTGCTGCCTGGATCCTGGGTTTCCTGGATGCCACAGCGGTGAAGGAGGCTGTGGAACCTCTTCTGGATGATGTGGACCGGATTCGCATGTACGAAAACGAGGAATTGAAGGATTTCCGTGTTGCTGACTTGGCGGCCAGGATTTTTCCCATCATGGGGGAGGGTACCAAAAAGACGATGAAATCCGGCAAGTTTTGATCACTGCGTGTACCTTTTCCATAAGTGGGTCAGGATTCCAATCCCGACACCGTTTGTGCTCAGATGTCAGGTATGGAAATCCTGCCTGCGAAGCAGTCGGCACCAGGATCAATTGAGAAGTTGCATTGCGTTGGGGAGCGTGCCATGAAGGTTTTCATAACAGGAGCAACGGGTTTTGTCGGCAGCTATCTCACCCGGAACCTGCAGGACGAGGGTCACCAGATCACCGCACTGGTACGTTCTTCCGCCAGCGCCGGGAGAATGCCGGCCGGAGTTGCCGTCGTCCAGGGAGACCCTACCCGGCCGGGTACCTGGCAACGGAGCGTGGGGGAACATGACGCCATCATCAATCTTGCGGGCGCGTCCATATTCACGCCCTGGACAAAGAAAGCGAGGCAGTTGATTCTGGAGAGCCGCATCCTCACAACCCGCAATCTGGTGGATGCATTGGAAACAGGGAACGGCGCACCGGTTCTGCTCAGCTCTTCTGCTGTGGGCTACTACGGAGGGAGAGACGATGACCGTGTTCTGGATGAATCCAGTGGCGCGGGTCATGATTTCCTCGGTGAAGTCGGGGTGAAATGGGAAGCGGAAGCTAAACGTGCGAAGGAATTCGGTGCCCGCGTCGTCCTGTGCCGCTTCGGAATCATTCTTGGCAAGGACGGGGGAGCCTTGAGCCGGATGATTCCCGCTTTCAACAATTATGCGGGCAGTGCGCTGGGCAGCGGAAGACAGTGGTTTCCGTGGATCCACGAGAAAGATATCTATAGAATTCTCAGTTTTGTCATGGGCAGCGAAGCCATTGACGGCCCCATAAACTGCACGGCCCCGAACCCTGTCACCAATGCCGATTTTGCACGGACCCTCGCGGAGGTGCTGAGAAAACCCCTCATTCTGCCCGCGGTTCCTCGGTTCATGCTGCGAACCATCCTCGGGGAATTCGCCGATGTGCTTCTCAAGGGGCAAAGGGCTATCCCCAGGAAGCTACTGGACGCCGGGTTCGAGTTCCAGTTCCCCACTCTGCGGGAAGCCCTGGACGACCTGCTGGTGGTGAGTTGACCTGCCGATCGGGTTTGTCAAGGAAACAGAGGGGATCTCAACGGTCTGAGTAACTGCTCAATGAGCTCGGGTATCGCCACTTCTCAGGTCGGGATTCCAATCCCGACTTGTTTATTGAGAAGTTGCCGGTCTGATTCCACGGTGTTCGTCCTCGGAGGGTCATACGTTCCATGATCCCGGTCGATAGAGCTGCTTTAGCAAACCGGTTCAGTCGGGCGATCTTCTCGAAACGGGATAGAATGGGAAAGAAAAGCTTGCTCGGGCGACAGGTGAGTTGGGTGTTGCCTAGAGAGGCGTCATTGCGGCATTTTACGGATCTTTGTTGAAAAGGGGGTCTTCCCGTTTCTTCAAGAATTCATCCAGGCGAACGACTTTTGATGATTCACCGAAAAACGGTTTGCGCATCTGCCCCTTCTTCAGGGACTCCAATATTTCCACCAGTTCATCGTTCTTCTGGATAGCCTCTTCGAGTTCCTTTGATCTACGCTCCCATCGGGCCGTGAGATGCTGGGTCTCGATTCTCAGTTCCAGCACATGACCCAGAATATCGAGCATTCGCGCCATGAGCGATTCGTGGCGACCGCTGAGATAGAAAGGGTAGTGAGCCCAGAAGGCGAGGCAGTAGAAGCCCGATTCCTGCGCGGCGGTCATGATGGCCGAATGAACCGCGCCAGGCCCTGTGTATTCGGTCTGGTGGCATTTGAGGGCGTGCAGTTGATTGTAGGCCCGTGTGTCTTGGCCTATACCGGATACGACCGTTTCCTCATAGAGTATCTGGTCGTAGAGTCCACCCAGCAGATAGATTTCCTGACACCCCCAGTTGCGCAGGAGTTGCAGCAAAGCCTTGACAAATGCACGCCAATGAATGGTGGGCTCGGGTCCGGCGCCGAGGAGCACGGGAGCGGAGGACTCAGGATTCATGATCCAGAAGTGATAGACCGGCCATTTCAGCTTCTGAATTTGACCGTGATGAACGGTCACTCTGGGACGTGTGGATTCCGCGTGCCAAAACCCGTCCAGATCCCAGTCCGCAAAAGGATGATGCGAAAAGTTCCTTTTGAACTCTGTCAGGGTGTGCTCCACAATCCTCCCGGCATCCGGCCAACCGGAGAAACCCAACACTGCCCTTCTTGCGGAAATGGGCTCTTCCATGAATGTCTTGACTTTCATGCCTGTCGTCCAGTGCCTTCGGGAAATTGTGAGTTCAGACAATCTTCTCTGCTATGAGCACATTGAGGAGCTCTTCACAGTCGGAAGCAGTCCAGTGGGCTCCACTCGCAATCAGATCGGTCCTGGAACTGTTTCCGCTGAGTACTCCTGCGGTGAGAGTCCCCGCGCTTCTGCCCGTCTGAATGTCCATGGGGTGGTCACCAACCATGAGAGCGGCGGCAGGAGCTGCCATGAGCTTTTCAAGGGCCCGATGAAGGTGCTCTGGGTGCGGCTTCACTCGAAGGACATGTTCCCTGGCAAGAAATGCAGAGCAAAAACCGCCCATGTCTGGAAACACCTTTGTAACTGCCTTCTCGCAGTTTCGCGTGATGATGCCGGTCTTGACTCCCCTGTCGGAAAGAATGGCAAGAATGCGTCGGGTGAAGGGGAAGAGAGATCCTCTGTCTGCCGCTTCCAGTTCCAATTCCATTATAAGGGAAGATGCCCTTCGTTGAAACTCATTGGCAAGGGAAGGATCATTTTTCCTGATTTCGCGCTGAAGGTTTTCCAGCCACTCCAGTGCCGGCTGCGGAGGCAATGGAAGCCGGGTTTGCAGGTACTCCTCTGCAAGAGCTCCCACATGGCGCTTCATCGCTAGGAAGTCAATATGGAGCTCGGCGAGAGTGCCGTCGAAGTCAAAGACAATCGCTTCAATCCTTTCGTTGTGCATTACCCGTACGCTCCATTCCCTCTACGGGCTCAATCGGGACCTTTTCCCTTGCAGAAGCGGTTTCCCTTGATTATTGTGTTTGCCTCTTTGCTAAATGAGGAAGAGGCGTAATATTAAGAGATTGTTGAGATGGTGACAAGACAGCGTTGCATGCTGACCTGTGAGTCTCAGCTCCATGGTAAACTGGAAACGGGGTAGGGGACCCCTTACAGGGGAAATGAGATCTTTCAGCGATGGTAGCTCTTATGATTCTGTTTGGGTGCTGCCTGTCTATGAGGTGTGGTGAGTAATGGAAGGAAGAGTTGCGCAATGGGTAGCGGAATCGGTCCCCAGGTTGACGTTCGACCAGGTACTGGATCGATTGAATCATCTCACGAGACCGTATCATAAGAACTATCTGGCCATGTATTCGAGCTGGCTTGGAGGGATTGTTACGGACCCGGCTCTTATGATGATTCCCATGGATGACCACCTCGTTCATAGGGGTGATGGGATCTTTGAAGCGTTCAAGTGCGTCGATTCCAGGGTATACGGCTTGAGTCGCCACCTGGATCGCCTGGAGCGTTCTGCGAAGGCTTTGAGTCTGGATGTTCCTGTGAATCGTTCCCGACTGGAACAGATCATACTGGAGACCATCAGGGTTGCCGGTGTTCGGGATTGCCTCATCAGGCTTTTCGTGTCAAGAGGACCGGGGGGGTTCTCGACCAACCCATATGAATGCCCTGCCAGCCAACTCTATGTCATGGTGACGGTTCTGCATGAGACCCATCAGGACAAGTACAATCTCGGGGTCCATGTGAAGACGAGCTTCATCCCCATGAAGAGGGATTATTTTGCCAACATCAAAAGCTGCAACTATCTGCCCAACGTTCTCATGACCAAAGAGGCTCAGGATGAGGGAGTCGATTTCACGATCTCTCTTGATGAAAGGGGTTTCCTTGGGGAAGGTGCTACGGAGAACGTCGGTTGCATTACGGATACCCTTGAATTTGTGGTTCCGAGATTTGACAGGATTCTCAGGGGAATCACGGTCTCCCGAATGCTGGAGCTGGCGGGGGTGCTTGTGGAAATGGGAATATTGAAGGGCGTCCGGGAGTCCGATGTCTCTCCGGAGGAGGTACGCAGAGCGAAGGAGATGATGATGTTTGGAACGACCTTCGATGTGCTTCCCGTGGTGAGTTTCGATGGACACCCCATTGGCGACGGACGTCCGGGTCCCTTTTTCAGGAAGTTGCTGGGCCTCCTTCGGGAAGACATGAGAAGCGGCTCTGAAATGGTGACTCCGCTGGATGAGTGAGTGATGGACGAGCAGCTGCGCGCACGGTTCCTGAGGATGATCGAGCAGAGCTTCCGTGACAGCATCCGGGCCAAAGAGGAGCTCTTCCGACGAGGAAGCGGCACCATGCTGGAGATGGCAGTGGGTGTGTCGGAGGCATTCAGGAGGGGGAACAGGCTCTTCTTGTTCGGAAACGGTGGGAGTGCCGCCGATGCACAGCACCTGGCCGCGGAGCTTGTCAACCGTTTCGCCATGGACCGCCCTCCGTTAGCGGCTGTCGCGCTCACGGTGGATTCCTCGATTCTCACGAGCATCAGCAACGACTCAACATTTGATGAGGTCTTTGTGAAGCAGCTTCAGGCATTGGGATGCAAAGGGGATGTCGCCCTGGGGATCAGCACGAGCGGAAATTCGCCCAATGTGGTCAAAGGGTTGATGTGGGCCAGAGAAAATGGTTTGATCACGCTGGGCCTTTCCGGAAATGGTCCCGCGGCCATGGACGCCTGGTGCGACCTGCTGCTGCGCGTGCCGTCACCGGTCACCGCCCGTATTCAGGAGTGCCACATTACCGCAGGTCATATATTGTGTGCTCTGGTGGAGGAAATACTTTTCGGCGGGGAGATGTTGTCCTGAAAAGTCTCGTGATTGAATACCCTTTGGTTGTGTATGTGTGCTTTCTCAATAAGTAGGTCGGGATTCCAATCCCGACAGCCTTTGCAGCAATGTGTCGGGTATGGAAGCCCGACCTACAAAGCAGTCATTAACTGAACATATTGAGAGATCGCGTGTACTTCGCTGTGGGATCTTCGGCAGCTCCGCTGATTGCGAGTCTTATTGCTGTCCCCCATGGGGTTGTGGGAAATGCCTTTGCAGGATATGAGACGTGGCCTGGGAACCATTGAGTTTTGAAAGGCTGGAAACAACAAGTCTGAAGGATCGCCCGAGCAAGGTCAAGCTGGAGGACTTTGGAAGTCCGTGGAAAGCAGGGCGGCCTTTCAGCTTTTTCGTGGCCTGCCTCCCCAATATCCTCGGGGCGGAGCAGTTCCGATATGCAGTGAAAGCCATGGCGGACGCCGTCCGGGGAGAGAGAACGATTCTCATGGGTATGGGTGCCCATCCCATCAAGGTCGGCCTCAATCCTGTCCTCATTGATGCCATGGAGAGAGGGATTCTGACGGGACTGGCCCTCAACGGTGCGGGCATCATCCACGATGTGGAAGTTGCCCTTGCGGGTAAGACCT